>LCPR01000004.1 GCA_001003725.1 Candidatus Saccharibacteria bacterium GW2011_GWC2_48_9 | reverse complement strand
AAACAGCGTCAACCTGTCGACGCTTGACGCGGGTGTGTATGTGCTACGACCAAATGCTACTGTCACCGTGACAGCCGATGGCGTGCTGCCGACCAACAGATCAATCATACTGCTCGCACAGGAGAACACGATTGTAAACATCGCCTCTAATATACAGATACCTACCGAATACAACTCGATAGGGGACATCTCGCAGGTTGTTGTAGCCCCCGCTACGGAGTCAACCAACTACAAGCTGAACATCAACCATACGGTCGCACAGGTTGACGCATGGCTAATAAATCCACAGGGTACAATCAACACCTGCCGTACGGGTCAGCCAGTTGGCAACGTAGAGAATATTCCTCGCTCACGCGGTCTATGTGATAGCAGGCTGACGGTCAACGGTCCTGTATCGGCAGAGCTACTCATGCTCCGTCGTAACGGTGGTAAGGACCAAGGTACGGAAACGACGGTATCGCAAAGTATTCCTGGCGAGAACTTTAACTTACGGCCAGACGCATATATCTGGGCTGCGAGTTATGTCGATAGTGCTAGTAAAAAATATGTTACTACTAACACTATAGATCTCCCTCCACGCTATTAATACGTAGCACAAATAGAGCCTCCTTTTTACAAGGAGGTTTTATTTATGGCGATTTACTTGCAATAACAGATAGTGCTTATGTATAATGAAAAGCAATATGAATATATTCAAAGGGATGGGCGAATACTTTGCTCTTGATATCGGCACAAAGTCAATTCGAGTTGTGCAATTATCGAAAGCAACAGAGGGCCGCTGGAAGCTAGAGCACGTAGGGTACACCGGTCTAGATCCAAAAATCATAGCAAGTGACTCACCAGAGAGCCGTAAAAAGCTCGGCAACGCGCTCATGTCCACAATTGGGCAAGCAGGAATCCACACTAAAGATGTCGCAGTAGGGCTGCCATCGACAAAAACATTCACGACAATCATTGAAATGGCCGTGATGTCAGATAGCGAACTTCGCAGTACTCTGAAATACCAGGCGGATCAGTATATCCCGATGCCGCTCGACGATGCCAAGATAGACTGGACTGTGCTCGGCCCATCGCCAAACAACGCCAAGAAGCAAGAGGTGCTGCTTGCAAGCACTGCGCAAAATTACGTAGAGGGCTTGATCGAGTCGATCGACTCACTGGGCTTTAACGTGATTGCCGCAGAACCTGATCCAATTGCGTTGACTCGTTCTTTGCTGCCAGCTAATGCGACTGGAGCGCACGTGATACTCGATATTGGTGAGTTGTCGACCGATATCGTTGTGACGATTGGTGAACGACCTGTGCTGGTGCGTACACTCCCTATGGGCATCAAAGCTTTGGTAAGTGCCATTGTGCAGAATCTCAACATCAAAGAAGATCAAGCAACGCAGTTTGTCTTAAAGTTTGGGCTCGCGCCGGATCGTCTTGAAGGACAAGTGTTTCGTGCTATCGAAGGTGTGTTGGACAACTTCGTGTCAGAAATTGTTAAATCAATCAAATTCTTTCAGAATAAATATGCCACAGAATCTATCAGCAGTATTCATCTCTCAGGATATGCCGGCGTAATTCCAAACTTGGCAGAATATATCGGTAGTAAAACACAGGTTGCGACGCAAGTAACAAGTCCGTGGCAAAAAGTGAACATGTCGGACACAGACAGGCAGAAAATTCTTGCAACCGAGTTTGAATTTGCTACAGCTGTAGGACTTGCGCAAAGGGAGGCTGAATAATGATCCAGGTCAATCTCGTACCAGATGTAAAGCTTGAACTCATCAAAGCCCAACAACATCGCAATATCGTCATATCGTCGTCTATAGTTGTTATGATAGCTTCGGTAGCTGTGCTAGTTATCTTGGTACTTATTATCGGTGGTCAGGCTGTGTATACGAACAATCTTACTAGTCAGATTAAGTCCGAAGATGCAAAATTCCGCAATATCGCAGACATAGATAATACGGTAACGGTGCAAAACCAACTTGAAAGTATCCAGTCTACGCACGAACAGAAGGCAATGACGTCTCGTATCTTTAATCTCTTGGTTGAGGCAACCGCTAAAGATACTGCCAATAGCGTAACCCTCAACTCCTTTAGTGTTGATACGGCCACCAATACCATTACACTAGTCGCCCAGACTGACACTCGTGGGTTTGACGCAGCTGAAGTGTTTCGTAAGAATATCGAGGGCATGAAGCTGTATTACATGGAAGCGACTCCTGATACAGTGCCAAACGAATTTAGTGAAGAGCCCAAAACAACCGCAAAGGACGAGCAGTCTGCACAAATCGCATCTGAAGTGACGCTATCTGACTTGTCATACGCACAAAGCGACAACGACCAGCGCAAAACGGTCAGTTTCCGACTTACTTTCATCTACGACCCGCTGCTATTTGATGAAAAAATCGACATTCTGCGAGTACGCGGTCTCGATAGGGGTAATGTAACAGACTCATACAAACGTCTTCCTCAGTCGCTATTTGATACGAGCGAAACAAACAACGAAGGAGCGGCGCAATGAGAAAAGATATAGACGGTATCATTAGAAAGCGCAATCTTATCGCTAAGACACGCAAAACAGTCATGTTTTGGGTGGCTGGGGCTTCATGTGCGCTAGGTGCAGTGCTGGTTGTTGCGTTTCTACTTGTGCAGACCATTGTCTTTAACCAAAAGATTATTGGTATGAAAAGTGAAACTAGGGAAGTGCTGAGAAGTAATATCGAAGCAGTTCCGGACCTTGAAGCAAATATTCGCGTGCTTAACACGAACGAAGAGCTTGAACGAGTGAGCCTCACGACAGACTCGCGTCCGCTGCAATCGATACTCGATGCTCTACCTGCAGACGACAACCGTTTAGCACTAGGTGCTTCCTTGCAACAGAAACTGTTTAGCGGTGTAGCCGGTTTGACAGTGGATGCGCTGTCGGTTGACCCGTCGGCTGCATCGGGGCAAGTGCTTGCAGAGGAAGGACTTGATGGCGGGCTACAAGAGCTTCCGTTTTCAGCCTCAATATCAGGTGATGCCAACGCGCTTAGCCAGGCATTGCAGCGTCTCGAGAAGTCAATTCGCGCAGTCAACGTGAAAACGATTAACGCAACCAGCTCGGGTAGCAACGTCTCACTTCAAATAACAGGTAGCGCGTACTACTTGCCCGCGCAAGATCTAAGCCTGACTACGCAGGAGGTGAAACAATAATGAAACGTTCAGAAGTAGCTATGATAATTCTTGTGGCATCGCTAAGCATGTTGCTGACATTCACATTGGCGCAGTCGCTACTAGGCGAAAAGATTAAGCAATCTGTCAAAGTAGAACAAGCTGAAGAAATCTCTGAAGATATTGTGCAGCCAGCTAAGCGTACGTTTAACAGTTCAGCTATCAATCCGACCGTAGAGGTCTGTGTCGAGACAAATCAATCAAGCGGTACCAGTGAAGATGATTCAAGCGATCAGTGTACTGGTAGCTCCGAGGCTGCAGAAGGTGCAGAAGCGTCGCCATCGAACGAGACTCTGCCGCCAGACTCGGCCGCACCGCAGGACGCACAAAATACTAATTAACGTTAAAGGAGCGCACTAGTGTCATCACTACTCACCGCTGATATCCAAGACAACCTCAGAAACGTCCTGATAGACGAGGGCTTGGTAGCGCGTGAAGTAATTGAGCAAGCCGAACAGGAGGCGCTCACTACCAATCGCCAGCTCGTCGCGGTACTTGTCGACCAGAAGATTATCGACGAGGAGCTACTGACACACTCCATTGCCTACGTATCAGGTGTGCCATACGTTAATCTTATTTCAACGATCATTAGCCAAGACGTGCTTGGATTACTGAGCGCAGATGTGGCTGAGCGGTTTATGGCAGTGCCGCTGGCTGAAGTTCAGAACCGTCTGGCTATCGCCATGATTGACGCAAACAACGTCCAAGCTGTGGACTATCTATCCAATGTTATCCAGCGACCTATTAAGGTGTTTATGGCGTCGGAGTCAAGCGTGCGCCATATTCTTGAACAATACAAAACAGATTTGAGTACTGTCGATGAAGCGGCAGAAGTGTCGCAGACAGAGAGTCAGTCGGCCGCCGCTGCAAACGTCAAAACTATCGTGCAAGATTCGCCAATCAGTCGTGCACTAAGCACTATTTTGGAATATGCAATCAAGACGCGAGCGAGCGATATCCACGTTGAGCCTCTCGAAGCAGTGCTAATGATTCGTTTTCGTATAGACGGTGTATTGCGCGAAGTCATGAAGCTACCTAAAAGTATTGAGCCTGCGCTCGTCAGTCGTATTAAGATTCTCTCAGAACTCAAGATCGATGAACACCGCGTACCGCAAGATGGTCAATTTGGCGTGAACGTATCAGGCAAGGAAGTCGACCTTCGTATCGCTATTAGCCCAGTGATCTGGGGTGAGCAAGTAGTGATTCGTTTGCTTGACAAGTCTGGCAATACATTTGACCTAGAAGAGATGGGCTACGCTGGACGAGCTCTACGTACTATTCGCAAGGGTGTTCACCGGCCAAATGGCATGGTGCTTACCTCTGGTCCAACTGGTTCCGGTAAGTCGACAAGTCTCTACGCGCTAATCAAAGAGATAAAAGACGAATCTATCAATATCGTTACTCTAGAAGACCCAGTCGAGTATAAGATGAACGGTGTTAACCAGATTCAAGTTAACGCAGATGTAGGGCTGACGTTTGCCAATGGACTACGTTCGATCTTGCGTCAGGATCCCGATGTAGTGATGGTAGGTGAGATTCGTGACGCAGAGACTGCGAACTTGGCTATCCAGGCGGCGCTTACAGGGCACTTGGTATTTAGTACGCTGCACACCAACTCGGCAGCCGGAGTACTGCCGCGTTTACTCGATATGGGAATCGAGCCTTTCCTGATCGCAAGTACCGTCAATACAGTTATCGGTCAGCGCCTCGTGCGACGTATCGCTAAGAAGCGAGATATCTATAAATCTACAGCCATCGAGACACAAAATATTACCTCGACAATTTCGCACCTGCTGCCCAAGACAAAAGAAGAAGTTGCGCAGATGTCTGCGGATATGGGCTACGAAAGCTTGCCGCTAGCAAATCAAGCTAGTTATGACCTTGCGCTTGGTAAAGATACGCCTGCAAATCCAGGTGGGTATAGTGGTCGTGCAGGATTATATGAGGTAATGGATATTTCTGAAGAGATTCAGAAGCTCATCACGACTCGCTCTACGAGTGCCGAAATTCAGCGCATGGCAATCGAACAGGGGATGGTAACGATGCGCCAAGATGGGTATCTCAAGGCAATCAATGGAATTACAACATTAGAAGAAGTAAACCGAGTGACGGTGTAGAATAAAAGGGAAGGCAATATGACGAACCAAGAACTAAGAATAGAGGTGCTACTAGAAGAAGTTGTTCGCAAGAAAGCGTCCGATCTTCACATTCAGGTTGAATTACCTCCGATGCTTCGCGTCGACGGGTCGTTGATACCGGTACCAGGTACAGATAAACTTGATGAAGCGACTGTCGAGCGTTTGATCTTTGCAATTCTTGATGAAGACCAGCGCCAAGTACTCATGAAAGACAAGGAGTTTGACTTTAGCTTCGCATTTGGTACACTTGGCCGTTTTCGTGTGAACGCGTTTCATGAGCGTGGAAATCTCGCGGCTGCACTGCGTCTCATTCCAAATGAGATCAAGTCGATCACGGAACTTGGCATGCCACCTGTTGTGATGAAATTTTCAGAGTACCCTCGTGGTCTCGTGCTCGTCACAGGCCCAACCGGCTCTGGTAAGTCGACGACACTCGCGGCTATCGTCGATAAGATCAATACCGAGCGAGCTCATCACATCATTACCATTGAAGACCCGATCGAGTTTACTCACAAGTCTAAGAAATCTGTGATTGTGCAGCGAGAAATTCACTATGATACCTATAGCTACTCGGCAGCTTTGCGTTCGAGCTTGCGTCAAGATCCAGATGTAGTATTGATCGGTGAGATGCGCGACCTCGAGACAATCTCGG
The DNA here is from genome assembly GCA_001003725.1 of Candidatus Saccharibacteria bacterium GW2011_GWC2_48_9. GTDB lineage: Bacteria > Patescibacteriota > Saccharimonadia > Saccharimonadales > Saccharimonadaceae > Mycosynbacter. The sequence goes on along the minus strand of LCPR01000004.1, from coordinate 38,549 downwards.
CAGCTGTGACGATCGCCGAAACAGGACACCTCGTGTTCGCAACCCTACACACCAACTCTGCAGCTCAGTCGATCGATCGCATGATTGACGTTTTCCCACCACACCAGCAGCCTCAAATCCGCTCGCAGCTGGCAAACATCTTGATGGGCATCTGTTCGCAGCGTCTGGTGCCGTCTATCGGTGGCGGTCGTGTGGTGGCAGCAGAAATACTCGTCGCCAACTCTGCGGTGCGCAATATTATTCGTGAAGGCAAGAGCCATCAACTCGACGCCGTCATCCAGACGGGTGCCGAACTCGGTATGCAGACAATGGACCGAACACTTGCTGGTCTTGTGCAGTCGGGTACTGTTACATACGACGAAGCGCGCAACTACGCAGTTGATTTGGGTGAGTTTGAAAGGATTGTAAGAGGTTAATTCATGTTACGGTTTACATATTCAGCCAAGGATGAGCAGACGAAAAAGATTGTTAAGTCTGTGGTTCAGGCTGAATCTGAGCGTGAAGCCGCCAAGGTACTTATAGCACAAGGTCTGTCTCCGTTATCTATCCAAGAAGAGTCAGGCACAAATCTACTTACACGTTTAACGCAGCGCATATCGACGAAAGACAAAGTTACGTTTACGCGTTCGCTGGCAACACTCATCGAAGCGGGTCTGCCTCTGTCGCAGAGCCTACATACAATTATTGAACAGACGCAAAATCCAAAAATGCGAGATGTTGTGCAAGATATCATAGTGTCCGTCGAAGGCGGCCACTCGCTAGGGGATTCGTTTGCAAAGCATCCGCAGGTGTTCGACAGGGTGTTCCTTGCCTTGATTCGTGCTGGTGAAATTTCCGGTACGCTCGATATGGCACTGCGCCGTATTGCCGACCAACAAGAAAAAGATGCTGAGTCGGTTCGCAAGATACGAGGTGCTATGTACTATCCGGCTATCGTGATGCTCGTGATCATCGGCGTTATCGTATTTATGATGGTGACAATCGTGCCGCAAGTTGCTCAGCTGTATGAGGGACTTGGTAAAGATCTGCCGTTTTTGACGCAGGCATTGGTGACAACTTCGTCATTCATCATTAATTTCTGGTACCTAGTGCTTATAGTGCTGGCAATAGCTATATACTTTTTCCGTCAATATATGCAAACAGACTCAGGGCGTCGAGCGTCTGATCGCCTTAAGCTAAATGCACCTCTATTGAAGGCACTGTTTCGAAAACTGTACATGGCGCGATTTACGCGTACAGGAGAGACGTTGCTGAGTACTGGCGTGCCGATGCTCGACATGCTGAGTATATCGGCAGAGGCGGTGAATAACACCTTTGTGGGCCAGAGCATTCATAATGCAGAAGAGCAGGTGAAGGGCGGTGTGGCGCTTTCGAAGGCACTTAAGGGGCAGGACTATATCATGCCATTGATCCCTCAGATGATTCGTATAGGTGAGCAGTCTGGCCAGATCGATCAGATGCTCGGCAAGGTCGCAAAAGTATACGAAGACGAACTCGATGAGCAGATTAAAGCCATATCAACAATCATAGAACCTCTATTGATGGTGGTGATGGCGGTATCTGCAGGTGGTATTGTTGTGGCGATCTTGTTCCCGATTTACAGCCTCGTAACAGTTACCGGCGGTAACCTAAATTAACTATAGACAGTACTGGGCGTGTACGCTATGATAAGCATAAGCGCTCAATATCTGCGCAGATATACAACAACAGTAATAGGTTTCATACGAAAGGTGGAAAATTCCTATGAATAATGTACGTAAACAAAAGGACGAAGGCTTTACAATCATCGAAGTCGTGCTCGTGCTCGCAATCGCAGCATTGATCATGTTGATGGTTTTCATTGCATTGCCAGCGCTCCAGCGTAACCAACGCGATACAACACGCAAGAATGACATTAGTCGTTTGCAATCCACAGTAAATAACTACAAGTCAACTAATCGAGGTAGTCTGCCAACGCTAAATGCGGCGTTTATTACGGCTTACATGCAAAGAGACGGCGATCAGTTTGCTGACCCTGCGGGAGAAGATTATACTCTTGTAAACTTGACGGGTACTGGAAACGTAGCGTTTACAGATGCGCGATTCACCGACACATACTCAACTCCATCAAATGCAGCACGTATTTTTTACCGAGTTGGTGGAAAATGTGACTTTGCTAGTAGCCAGATAACTGGTGGCTCTGCAACAGCGCGTAAGGTTGCAATCGCCAAAGGACTCGAAGGTGGCGGCGTTCAGTGTGTTGAAGCGTAGTTAGTCTAAGACGCAAACATATTTAAAACAAGAAGCCCCGGTACTCCCGGGGCTTTGTTTTAAATGCCAGATAGCGTATGATATAGCTTATGATTAGTGTAGGTATTGCGCTCGGACTTTTTTTACTAGGCTCAGCGCTTGGCAGCTTCGCTGCTGCGACAGTGTGGCGGCTACGGGTGCGTCAGCTCGCTGACGACAAGAAAGAGGGTCTCACTATTGAGGTAAGCGAGAAGACCCAGGTGACGCGCCTCGCTACGCGTAGTAAGACATCTGCATTCCAGGATCGCTCTATATGTTTGCACTGCGGTCGTGAACTCCGTGCATATGATTTGATTCCTATCGTAAGCTGGGTATCAACGAGAGGGAAATGTCGAACCTGCAAAAAGCCCATAGGTAAGATGGAAATACTCGCAGAAGTGCTTGTTGGGGCCTCGTTCGTGGTGTCGTATCTTGTGTGGCCATATATGTTCGATACGCAAGGCATAGTCTACTTAGTGATTTGGTGTATCATGCTGGTGCTACTGGCGATTCACTGGATGTACGATGCGCGGTGGTTCTTGCTTCTAGATCGCATTACGATACTCATTGCCATCCTTGCGCTCATTTTTGTGTCACTACGTCTCGCGGACATCCCTGCACCGTTACTGGGCGGTGAATTGCTTGGGATCGGTATTACACTTGCAGTGCTGCCAGGTTTTTACGGCCTGCTGTATGTCATATCACGCGGTGGGTGGATAGGTTTTGGAGATGTTAAATTACTGGTACCATTTGCGCTCATGTTGCCCTCATGGGAATATGGCGTGTTGCTGATATTCCTTGCAAACCTCATAGGTTGCCTGGTGCTTCTTCCGGCTATGGTGAGTAAAAAGCTTAGCCGCACGTCTCGAGTCCCATTTGGGCCATTCCTTATTGCCGCGTTTGTTATCACGGTATTATTTGGTCAAAATATCCTCGATTTCTATATTGGTACGGTTTTGTTCTAAAAAGTAACGCTTATGCTATAATCAATCACAAATGGGTAGCAGATTTTCATCTGGTTTTACGATAATAGAGTTGATGCTGTTTTTAGCAATCACCGGTCTTTTGATTTCCGGTATTTTGGTAAACGCTGCAGGTTCTCTCAACGATCAACATTATCGAGACGGCGTCGAGTCGTTTCGCAATAAAATAAGCTCTCAGTATGCAAAAGTATATAGCTTGACCAACAGTAATACTGTCAACAATGAGACTACCAATGTCGATCCTTGTGAATATATCGCTGGCAACCCATCGGCGACAACCCTAAGGGGAACTTCGGACTGTTTGTATGTCGGTCGCTTGGTTGAGGTTATACCTGCAAGCAACATGTCCAAGCTACGCATCACGCCTGTTGTGGCTAAGCAACGTGCCGATCTAGATATGGGGCAGTACTATGCGAACCAGCAAAGTGGCGCCAATGTCGCGACAGATGGCGGTATATCGGCCATCAACGCTCGCTATCAGATTGCGCAGTACACTGGTAGTAGCGCGCTCGTAGAAGAAGACCAATTAGACTGGGGTCTAGCAGCGGTGTCGAGTGGGTCTAATGCCATGACGCGTACATCCCTGCTTATTTTGCGCTCTCCGATAGATGGTACAGTTCAAACCTACAATCTATTAGCTCAAGAGCCAGATACAATCAATTACCAAGACCTTGGTTCGCGACTCAGCGCAGAGTACGCGAAAAGCGTGAAGTTTTGCATGGCAGACCTGAGTGGCTCGCTTGAGCCGGGCCAAAGAATGGCTGTAATTGTGCAAAAATCTGCAACAGGGCCTGGCGACGTCGAAACACGGCTCAATAACACCGAGGGAGCTCCAGAATGTTAAGACGAGCACAGCGCGGTGACACATTGATAGAAGTATTATTCGCGGTTTCGATTTTTAGCGCAGTAGCCGTTGGCACTATTGTGATTATGAATCAGGGTATCGCATCTGCGCAGAATGCCCTAGAAATAAATCTCGTGAGGAACCAGATCGACACCCAGGCTGAGCTACTGAGGCATCTCAACAATGCAAAGTTAACGGCGATTGGTCGTAACGGTACTACTGAATCGGCAGAATGGGATAAGGCTATTGGCGCTGGCAGCTCTTCTAGTAATGCTGCGCTCCAGCCAAGTCCGTCGGCAGACGATTACAATCGTATCACTACCTTTGAGGAATGTACCCCAGACAACTTACCGCCAAATGCATTTTTCATAAATCCTAAAAATGGACAGATAGCTCGAAACTTTGCGACGACGGCAACATTCGCGCAAATACAAACAGTCGACGGCCTGCCCGCCGAGTCTAATATGCTCTGGGTTCAGCCAGTTTCGTCTAACCTTGACCCTAGTCGCACTCGGCTCACGTTAACACGATATTACGATTTTCATATTCGTGCGTGCTGGGATTCCCCTGGAGCGGGCGGTGGAGTGATGAAATTAGGCACGATAGTGAGGTTGTATGTCCCGAATGCGTAAATCACAACGAAGAGAGGGCTTTACTCTTATAGAGTTGGTGTTATCTATTGGGTTTATAGGTTCACTTTTAATTCTTATATCGCTTATTATCATTCAGGTTATGGGTCTATATAACAAAGGGCTGACACTCAAAGAAGTGAACGAAGTCTCGCGAATAGTAGTGCGCGACATGCAGCAAAGTGTCTCTAGTGCCGATGCGTTTAGATTGCAGTTTGTTGAAGACGATCAGCCAGTCTATGCAAAAACATTGCAACAAGCTGTGAGTCCTGGAGGCAACAATAGTGAGGTGGATTATTATAGTAACGACGCAGGTGGACGCTTATGTACAGGTGTATATTCATATATATGGAATACTGGCGGGGCAATTCGTGCGACGCGCAGCACGGTATTCGGCGCTGGTGGGGCGACGCGCTACTCCACGCCGGGCAGTACTAGCGCGCCATCGGGCGGGTATCCTATTCAGTTCGTGACACGCACGGCTACTGACGGTAGTGCAGAGCAAATTCCAGTACGCTTCATAAAAAAGCGCGATCCGGCTAAGGAAATGTGTCGCTTGCCAGCAGGTGACACGGCAACAAGTACGACCCATGATAGTGCGCTTGGTGATGAAGCGGATTATGCGAGCGTCTTTGGCTCGGGAAACAACGAGCTGGTTCTTTATAACTTCTCGATTGAAACCCCCCTTAAGCCAACCTCCGAGCAGAGGACAGATGACATTACGGCTATTTCTACGTTTTATTACATTAAGTTGACCGTGGGCACGCAAAACGGTGACGAGAACACGCAAAACGGACTCATAAGCTCTAACCAGGTGTGTAAGCCTCCTGCACAGGCGACACAGAACGAGGGTGAATACTGCGCCGTTAACAAGATTGAGTTTGTCGCACGAACGGGTAGAATAGGAAATTAACGTGCTATGATAGAAGCAAAAGGGGGATCAGACATGAATCTAGTAAGACGTACGAAACAACAGGGGGCGGTGTCATTATTCGTCGTTGTCTTTTCGGCAATGTTGTTTGTTGCTGTCACGGTTGGATTCACTATCTTGATGTTGTCTGATCAACAGGAGTCAACAGATAATGATTTAGCACAGAGTGCGCTTGATTCTGCATATGCCGGTACAGAAGACGCAAAACGGGTGCTTGCGCAATATGCTGACTGTCAGGAGCGCAATCTTACCACTGTAGCATGTACCGATATCCGTACGGCTATTGAGCGTAACGAGTGCAACACTATCAACGGCGCACTCGGTGCAGCTAGTGATAGAAGTGAACAGAAAGTGCAGCAAACAGAAACAGATGACCCCGCAGCAGCGCTACAGCAGGCATATACTTGTGTGAAGATATCTCCAGACACAGAGACGTTCGTTGGCAAGACTCGCAATGAAGGGGACATTCGGCTTGTGCCTCTTAAGACCGACGGTGCCGAGTTTGATATCGTGCGTATCGACTGGTTGCAGCGTGAGGATATGGACCTTGGGTCGAATGACCCAGAGTTTGGCTCATTGAACGACGATGAAGTTCCGCCAGCACAGAGAGCTGATTATTTACGACTCCCAACAAAAGCGGAGTGGCGCAATGAAAATCGCGGTGCAGTACTGCGTGCAGGTGTGATGCAGTATCAACCTGGTGCTGTGAATCTGAACAACATGGACGACACTGCTCGTGCAGCGTTTTTCTACTCTAGTACCACAGGGCTTGGTGGCACAAAAAACACCGCATTTAATCTCAACAATGCCGACCTACATCGTCCGCTAACGAGTGCTAACCAAGACAATCTTGAGGGTAAAATAGCCAATTATCCGGTTGAAGCCACGTGTGACGAAAATTTGACGCAAGGCTACATGTGTACGACATATGTGCAGTTGCCTAGCGGCCGCGACGCCAATACATTTCATTACCTCACGCTCGCATCGATGTATCGAGACACGAGTTTTCGTGTGAGTTTGATCAATAGCGCGAGCAGCGCTGAGTGTGACGATAATAGTATCGTAGAAATTGGCTGTGTCAAATTTAAGAATGTACAACCCGAAATAGATGTTACTGGCCGCGCAAACGATGTGTTGAGGCGTGTAGTCTCGCGCGTAGAATCGGCAGACGCCAACGAGGCGCCGTATCCAAGAGTGGCGGTTGGTTCTAAGAGCGATATTTGTAAAAACTTTGTCGTGACTGATGATCCAGACGACTATCGTGATGATGCACCAACCTCGTGTCCGGATCTTACCCGACCATAGGTAGCTACCACCCATTTAAAAAAATGCCGGCCATGTGGCCGGCATTTTTAGTCGCTATGAAATTTTTCATGCACTTCTCGCAAATGCTCATCGGTAACGTGCGTATACACCTGTGTGGTGCTGATATTGCTGTGACCTAGCATAGTTTGCACACTGCGAATGTCTGCACCGTTCATGAGTAGGTCAGTGGCAAAACTGTGGCGCATTGTGTGAGGACTGACGTGTTTTGTGATGCCGGCGAGCCGCGCGTATTTACTAATCATGCGCTGCACACTACGGGGTGTCAGTCTTCGATATTCGCCAGATGTATCGACATGGCCTGCATTACGGCTGTAGCTGATAAACAGTGGCGCTAAACTGTCTGTGCGAGCATCGAGGTATTTCTCTAGCGTATCAGCTGCCGCATCACTAATAAATACGGGGCGGTCTTTTTGGCCTTTTCCTCGTACCATAAACTCTCGGCGGGATGTGTTGATATGATCCCTGTTGAGGTTGCAAAGCTCTGAAACGCGCAGTCCACTTGAGAAAAATAACTCCGTGATGGCTCGGTCGCGTAGTCCAGCTTCGTCTCCTGTGTCAATCTGCGCTCGCAAACGCTCAACTTCGTCGAAATGAAGGAATGTAACTTGTTTACGTACTGTTTTTGGTAGCTCTATTTTATTGGGAGAAAGCGAGGTTATGTCGCGCTTAGTGAGGTACTGCAAGAACCCACGCAGCGCGATGAGGTGGTAGCTCTGGGTGTTTAGCGATAAAGTTTCCTCGTTGTCATTTTTATATCGATTAAGCCAGAGACGATATTTTCGTATCATATCAGAGGTGATGTGCTCTACTGATATGTCACCAGCAAAATCTGAAAAACGTTCCAGGTAGTGCGTGTAGTTCTCGGCGGTTTTACTAGAACGTCCGCCTTCGACCTCGAGTGACTCGACGAAGTCGTACATGAGAGAAGAAAAGTAAGTGTCTGGTGATTCCATTACTTCTAGTATAGCGCGGCGGACTAGAGGTGACCAGCGAAGTGCGGTATACTAGGTAAAAGAGAAGTAAACAAAGGAGCATTATGGCAAAGACCGAACTCGAACAGACACTGATTGTATTTAAGCCGGACGCATTGCAGCGCGGGTTGGTGGGAGAGATTTTAACTCGTTTTGAAAGGGTCGGTCTGCGTATTGTTGGCACAAAGATGCTGGCGCCAGATAGCAAGCACTATTTCACTCATTACGAAGATATTGGCAAACTCAAAACGCGTGCGGGCGAGAACATCTTTGATATTACTTTGGAGATGATGGGCGAAGGTCCGGTTATCGCGATGGTGCTTGAGGGAGTTGAGTCTGTGGCACTTGTGCGCAAGATGGTTGGTGGTACTGAACCAAAGTCATCTCAGCCCGGTACTATTCGCGGTGATTTCAGTCACATGAGCTACGCGTATGCAGATAACAAGAAAAAAGGAATTCCAAACCTTATTCATGCCTCTGGCGATCCTGCCGAAGCCGCACAGGAAATTGCACATTGGTTTGCTGCACCAGAACTGTTCGACTACGAAGCGCTACACGAGAAGTTCACAAGGTAGTCTCTCGTTTTATTCATCAACGACCTCGCTATCAGGGGTCGTTTTTGATATAATAAGCCATACGCCTCGGTAGCTCAATTGGATAGAGCAGATCCGTCCTAAGGATAAGGTTGCAGGTTCGACTCCTGCCCGGGGTACCAAATTGTATCCGTAACAGTGAAAGAAGCTGCAATGAGTAAGCGTGTAACACATGATGTACTGATAGATATGGACAATACGCTTTTTGATTTTGACGCTCCAATTTTGGAGAGTATTGGCACTACTGATCGTGTTGAACGAGCAAATTTTTACATTACTGAGGATTATCCCGCAGACCTACACGAGCAGATTAAGCAAATCTACAATGATCCGGAATTTTTTTGCAACCTAGACCTCAAGGAAGGTGCGGTAGAAGCGTGGCAGGCGATGTTAGACAATGGATACAATCCGATAATTGCCTCAGCACCGCTTACGAGTAATCCGAGTGCAGTCGAAGGCAAGCGCTTATCGCTCAAGCGCACACTTGCAAAAGAGTTTGGATCGAGTGTACTCGAGAATGCAATTTTTGATAAAGAAAAGTGGAAATATCCTGGTGTGGCGCTTATTGATGATCGGCCCCATGTACCAAGAGGGCCTGGCGGTGGCGAAGACCTTGCGAGTTGGCAGCATGTGCTGTTTGGCTGGCAGCATCCGGCAACGGTGCCTATGTCGACAGCAGCATTCCGATTGCTTAGTTGGCGCGACTCGGCGGAGGTTATTCAGACACTCGACACTATTCGAGGCTCTATGGAAGCCGAGTAGGGTATAATATAGCCATGTCTAGTAAAAGCAACAACAGCCCGAAAGCATTCGATGGACAGCGTGACGATGAAGAGCTACTTTTTGTGTTCCGCCGTCACATGATTGCTATGCGAAAAGGCTTCTACATGCTGCTCATACCATTTGCATTGAGCTCTATACCGCCTTTGATATGGCAGACTCAACTAGAGCTGTTTCTTCTGCCAATCGCCGGGCTTGTACTCGGGTTAATCCTGTTTTCGTATCAATTTGTCATGTGGTACTTCACCGTGTTTATCTTGACCAATCAACGGCTTCGTCAGGTAACGCAGCACGGCTTTTTTGGGAGCGACGTAGTAGAGCTCAAGCTGTCAAAAATCCACAACATAAGCTATAATATACCAGGAATAAGTGGGGAACTTTTCGGATTTGGAACGATTGTCATACAGACGTATGTGGGAGATCTCACCATCCGTAACGTGGAGCATCCACAAAAAATTTACAACACACTGCAGGATGCGGTGGAAGATGCAGAACGAGGAGTAAATGAAGAAGCTTATATCGAAGATGAAGAGGCAGAAGAAAACAGCCAAGCCGACTCGGATAACCAACGAGACGGTCGCTGAGCATCGAGAGCGCATCTTGGCGGGTGGGCGCCGTTTTAAATACCCTGTACAATACACTAAGCATCGACTCGTACTCACCGCGCTAGCAATTGGGTTTGCGGTGTTGACACTTTTTCTCGGAGTATCGTGGTGGTTGCTATATAAAACGCAGACTACCGATGAATTTTACTATCGTATCACGCGTGTCGTGCCGCTACCCGTGGCCAAGGTGGATGGTGAGTATGTGCGTTACGGCGACTACCTGCTCAACTACAAAATGTCGGAAACTTACCTCAACACCGCTGAAAAAGCTAATGAAGCGCAGTACGCCGGTGGTGGTGATAATGAAAGTGTCTATGACTTCTACAAAGCTCAGGCTATGCAAAATGCTGTAACAGATACGTACGCCCAGAAGCTTGCCGATCGTTACGACATAGAAATTACCGATGAGCGGATAGACGAAGCCATCAAGGCGCTTATTCAGACCTCTTCTGGGCAGGCGGATATTAGCCAGGATGTTATCGACCGCTCCGTCGAACAGTTATACGGTTTGTCTCCTTCTGAGAATCGCTATTACCTTCGTGAGAGCTTACTGAGGCAGACGGTAGCATATGAAGTCGACGAGGTTGCACAAAAAGCAACCGATGAGATCAAGAAAATACTCGACAAGGATCCTACGCGCGACCTTGCGGTGATTGCTCAGCAATATGCAAAGTCAGCTGACGCTCAAGTGTTGACATCTGGATGGGTGAACCGTGACAATAAGGACGGCGGGCTGGCTGTTGCCGCCTCAAACCTTAAAGACGGCGAGATAACTGGGCCGATTAAACCGTTGAGCGGTGATGGGTATTATTTCGTCAAACTACTCGATACCAATAGTGACGGCGAAATTAACTATCAGTTTATAAAAGTTCCATTGAAAGAGTTTACTCAGCAGATCGAAAACTTAAAAGAAGACGGCAAGGTGGAGTACTTTATTTCCGTACCCGAGACGAAATCACGGGTGCAAAACCAAACCAAATAGGAGGTTTATATGTCATATACAATACCATCACTAGGTTATGAATACGATGCTCTCTCACGAAGTATCAGTGCAGATATTATGCAGTTACACCACAGTAAGCATCATCAGGCGTATGTTGATAAATTAAACACAGCGCTCAAGGATGCGGAAAGTCACGCTCCCGAATCACTTGATTTACTGCTCTCATCGCTCGGTTCTCTTCCCGATGATATTCGTACAACAGTACGAAATAACGGAGGTGGACACTACAACCATACGTTGTTTTGGCAGAGCATGAGTCCAGACGGTGGCGGTCAGCCCAGTGGTGACCTCGGTGCAGCTATAGTGGAGAAGTACGGTAGTTTTCAGAGCTTTGTCGATACGTTTAGTGCGCAAGCAACGGCATTATTTGGCAGTGGATGGGTCTGGCTGCAGCCAGACCTAGAAATCATATCTTCGCCGAACCAAGACAACCCACTTATGCAGGGTGACAATGAGCCGATTCTCGGGCTAGATGTGTGGGAGCACGCCTACTACTTGGATTACAAGAATGTGCGAGGCGACTATATAAAAGCGTGGTGGGACGTAGTTGATTGGCAGGCGGTAGCTGAGCGATATCAGCACAGCTCATAAAGCTACTTACGAGTGGCGAATAGCAAGACTGTTGTCTGGTTCAAACATGTAGTCAATGCGTGTTTGGCTTTGAGCCGGTGGAGCGGAGTAGCTTTGAGGGGGTACTGACGCTTGTTTCCAGGGCTGCTGTGTATCGGTGGTCTCTATTGATTGCTGGGGTGTAGGAGTGGTGATAGGCGCGCTGACCTCGGTTTCAGGTTGAACATAAGGCTGTTGTACTGGTGGAGCGGTAGTCGTGTTGGGTGTGTTTTGAGTTTCAGCTGCGCTCCACATGTCGAGCGGTTCTTCTTCTGGCATGCTTTCGGGCTGTTGAGTAGTGTAGTATTGTGGCTGTGGTGAGTATATCGGCTGAATCTGTACAGATGCTGGTGTGGCATATATACCTGCCGTAGCTGGAGTCTGCCACGTTATCTCGGTATTAGCCATTTCGCTTGAGGCTGATTGTGGCTCATACGGTGTAGACTCAACAATCGAACTATAGGTAAATTGATTTTCGTCTGATGTGTGTCGTTTGTGTCGAATGACTAACCATACACCAATACCTACAAGTAATATGCCAATCGTAGCGATTATTGCAACAAAAAGATAATTAGTGCTTTCCTTGGCCGAAGTAACTGTTGCTATTGCAACATTCATCACCTGTGTTTTGGGCGCTTTGTCATCCGTGATCTCAAGCGCCTTCACGGTAAATACTTGTTCACTTTCGAGTGAGTCTTTTGTGATTGTAAGTGTATATTTGCCAGGCGGTAGTGACAAATCAACTTGTCCTTTATCGTTTGTTGTGTAAGTGTCATCACTGCCACGTAGCTTTAGTGTCACATCTTTTGTGGGCTTAGAGTCTTGCGTGACACGAATAGTGACAGGATATGCCTTGGTGGTGAATTGGCCCGTTTCGATAACGGTTTGATCCTTATTCGCTTTTGCGACTATTTGATAATAATAGGTAGTGCCAGGCAGAAGCTCCTGGAGGCGTGTCGAGAACTGCATGCCGTCCTTGTTGGCCTCCACCTCGACGTCCGTATCAAGCGATGCGGCAGAGGTGCCGTATGTGAACGTACTGGCGGCTTTGGTCGCCGTTTGCCAGTCGATACTAGCTGTCGCGAAAGCTGGCTGTACGGTTATTTCCTCAAAATCAAGCTCTACGACTTTTTCTGGCGTCGGCATAGGTTTTTCTTTTTCAGCTTCGTCAACTGGTGCAGAGGGCTGCGCGGGCGCTGGGCTGCTTGGTTGAGTAGGCGCTGGGGCAGGAGCGAGGGTAGGCTTTGGTGTGGTCGGTTGAGGTGTGGGTTGAGGCGTGGGTGTCGGTACCGGAGTCGGAGGGGGCGGGATGCGACAGTTTGGCGGTGTTCCTATTTGACCAGCTGGACAGGTGGGATTTTGTATCGTAAAAGTGCTGGATTTTTTTGATGTTGGCCCATCGTTTACTGAGGTGTTTGCACTAAAATTTAGTGTAGCCGAGCCAGTAGCAATTGCCTTAAAGGTAATAGTAAATATTTTCTCATCGTTAATCGCCTTACTTGGATAGTTTAGTACGCTATATGACACGGTGCCATTGACAGCCCTCGGATTTGACCCGCCAAGCACACCGGCCATTCACGCTTGTGCTAGTAACCTGTAGTAGGTTCATAGGATAGGTGACACCGATAGTCGCTCCGCCGCCGAACCATCCGTTCGCTGGTACCTTTGCGCGCACGTCCACAGTGAAGCTTGAGCCGTTTACGTGCGTACCGCTGCCAGGCGAGAAGTAGATACTTCCGGCGACAGCATGTACGGGGGCAGCAGAGGCAGCATAAAAGAACACGACTAATGCCAAGGAGATAGGGGATGCTACTTTAAATAGATGTTTCATGTTTATTTTGGTTACGTTTTGCCGTATTTTTAGTGTAACAGATGCGCGCCAGATTGAAAACGTACCTGCCTCTCTGCTGCCATGTGTGTTCGGGGAATAAGTACGAGTAACATTGACATTTATACATAAGCATGTTATTATGCTAACAACGGCAATAAAAAACAAAAAGTATGACAGAGCTACGCACTACGCCACACACAGAACAGCAGGAACCTGTTCAAGATCACGAGCTTGATCTTGCGAGGACCGTCAAAATTATGCAGCGTTTGCACGCGGCAGAGATCTTTGGTACGCCCGAGAAATCGAAGATTTTTCTCGATTCACTCGATTACGATGGTTTTAAGAAATATCTTAGTTTTGTAAATGGCGTTGAGCGAAATATTCCTACTGCTGAACGCGGTAGAGTCAGTAATTCACGTGTAAGGTCCGAAAGCGGCTTGATGGGTACAGAGATTTCATATCGTCCGCCACATCAGAATTTCCGTGATAAGCTGCTGAAAATGGCATTTGAAAAGGCACAGAATCTCGATGATCCAGAGATGGTAGGTTTAACGCTTGGTCTGTCAATCAACGCAATCCACTACTTTGCGGACGGTAACGGTCGCACGGCTCGCATTACATACGCATTACTCTCAGAGGGCTACGACGGTTCATTAGAAACTCAGGAGCGCTACTCGTCTCTGCTTGAAAATACGAAAGGTCGTGAAGTGGTAAATCCAAACCCTACTATAAGCGGCATAGATCGTACGATTCGTTCGGAAATGTTCTCGGGTGTCATGGAGGAGCACGGATATACAGAGGCATTCGGCGACAAACCACCAGTATCCATCTATGATGGGTACCCCGATGCATTTGCCGGTGAGTACACGCCTGAAGAACTTGCGGTAGCAGATGATATCGATGCACAAGGTCGCCTTATGCTCTATCGTACGATGGAGAGCGGCGGCATGACCATGATATCTCTTATGAAGACGTTTGAGCCCGAGAGAATAAAGGATTTTATACACACATCGTCCGATGGTTCTCGTGCATTTTTGAATGGCAATGACTTTTTGCCGACTCTCTCAAAAGAGGAAATTATAAAATGGTGGAATAACTCGGAGCGTGCCATCGCCACATACGTGAAGAAGTTGATCGATGTTGCCAATAGGGAAGATGTTATTGAAATTGCCGCATACTACAATGGCGAAATCGCCCGAAGCGCCTCACCCAAGGAAACTGCTCCACCTGCAAGCATAGATCTTGCCTAGAAAAAATCGCCTCAATGGGCGATAATTTCTCGAAAATTCTAATTTGGCGCGCCCGACCGGATTCGAACCGGCGATCTCCTCCGTGACAGGGAGGCGTGATGGGCCAACTTCACTACGAGCGCAGACTTAGACAATCATACCAAAGATACTCCTACTGCGCAAGGGGTGGATATGCTATAATAATCCGTGCTAATAGTCATGCCGCTGTAGCTCAGCTGGTAGAGCGGCGCTTTCGTAAAGCGTAGGCCACCGGTTCAAATCCGGTCAGCGGCTCCATATCTGATATACTAAGAGGACAGATGCGAGAATCAATTATCAACTCAGTGAGGCTCATTGTGCACGACCGCGTCATGACGGCTGTTTTTGCTGGCTTAATTCTATTAAGTAGCGTGCTAGCAATTTACTTTGGGGTAAAAATTTCACCTTCAGACATCCAGGTCTATACGCACTATACGTCGTTTGGCGGTGTCAATTTCTATGCCACGCAGTGGTATTATGCACTTGCATACCCTCTCTTTTTTGTAGTTATCGCCGCGTTGCATACTGCGGTTGGCGTAAAGCTATATAGCGCAAAAGGCAGAGTCCCCGCTATTGGGTTTGCATGGCTATCAATTGGTGTAGTGCTGTTTGCTGCCATTATGTTGCATCGTATTTTAGGCATTGCGTTCTCCTTTTAAATTATGACAGAATCACTCGAAATCCCTCTCGGTAAGCGCACGAAAATGTATCGTCTGTTTGAGATTGTGCCAGGTGTACTGAGTATCGGTACGGTACTTCTGCTATTTATACTTACTTGGTATGATGCTGCAATTGCGAGTATGTATTTGCTTCTGATCATACTCACGGCGCTGACTCGTGCTGTTATTATCGCCACGCACACCGTACGAGGATATCGACACCTGACGTCTGCTCAGGAAATCGACTGGCACCGCCGCTTGATTGATCTTGAGCAACCCGAGGGTAGTCTAACGCACGAAGAAAAGCGGACAGTTTCCCAGTTCGGTCAGTCCATCCACCTTCGCAATCTTCGCGCAATAGTTGCCAATCCAGCCGCATATCCGAAGCCATCACAACTCAAGCACGCTGTTATCATTGCGGCATACAATGAATCTATTGATGTAATTGAGCCCACTATCAAATCACTTCTTGCGACAACTATCGATAGTAAGCAGCTTATTATTGTATTTGCCTACGAACAGCGGGGTGGCGAGAGTATTAAGCAGACAGCAAAAACACTCAAGCAGCGATACGGTTCGAAGTTCGGTGCATTTTACACAGTTGGTCACCCAGAAGGCTTACCAGACGAAGTAGTGGGTAAGGGCGGTAACATCACATATGCGGGTGAGTTTTTAGCCCGCAAACTCAAGCAGCAGAAAGAAAATTTCGATGATGTTATCGTAACAACGCTAGACTGTGACAATCGTCCTCATAAGGCGTATTTTGATTATGTGTCATATGAATACATCGTACATTTAAATAGGCAGCGGCTATCATATCAGCCGATCTCTTTGTTCCTCAACAATATCTGGGATGTTCCCGCGCCGATGCGTGTTGTCGCGACGGGTAACTCGTTTTGGAACATTATTTCAGCTATGCGCCCAGATAGGCTGCGTAATTTTGCATCGCACTCGCAGCCGCTCACTGCGCTTGCGGCCATGGGGTTTTGGAGCAAACGCTCAATCGTAGAAGACGGACACCAATTCTGGAGAAGCTACTTCTTCTTTAAAGGTGATTACGCGGTGACTCCTATCTATGTACCTATCTATCAAGATGCGGTATTGTCTGAGACCTACAAGAAGACTCTAGTGGCTCAGTTTAAGCAGCTGCGTCGCTGGGCTTATGGTGCATCGGATGTGCCGTATGTTGCAACAAGGGTGCTTGGCAAAGGTCGAAAGGTGCCGCTTAGTGATGGACTCGTTAAGCTCATTGAGCTGCTCGATAGTCACGTTACGTTGGCCAGTGTCTCTATATTGATCGCAATAGGCGGGTGGATTCCACTCTTATTGAGCCCAGAATCTGCAAGAAGTATACCTGCACACCAGTTGCCCGTGATCGTGAGCGCCCTGCAGCAGATCGCGTTAGTGGGTCTCTGTATATCTATTTTCTTCTCGTTTAGGATGCTTCCTCCTCGCCCTGAACGGTATAAGCGCCACCGTACTTTTCTAATGTTGGCGCAGTGGATTCTCATGCCAGTAACTGCGATAGCGTATGGTGCCACTTCTGCACTTAACGCGCAGTTGCATCTAATGTTTGGCAGGTATCTTGATAAGTTTGACGTGACGGAAAAAGCGACAGTTAGCGAAATTAGGCGAGTTCAGAGGCATCGAGAGCATTGGTGGCAGTGGTGGAGGGCCTCCCGCGACGTCGGATCGAAGTAATAAGTTGATGTTGCGCGCCGTACTGTAGGCCGGCAACAGCGTCAAATCTTTTTAAAATTGCATGTGTCTCCTGGGCGAGAGCTAGTTTTGTGATAGGGGCATTGAGGTCATATTTACGAATAAGGTGCTGCTCAACAGATAGCGCTAGTTCGTAGCTGTCATGTGGGCGTGTGTCTGAGGGTGGTAGAGAGCTGTGGACGCTCTGTATCAGCTTGCCTAGTGAAAACGTACGGGGGTCCCGTTTCTGGTTGTCTGCGACTATCGTCATATCTTCTAGCGAGGGTCGTTCGTACGTCGTGAATACTCCTTTACAGTTGGCACAACGATGCCTGCGCCATGTCACTGGTCGTGATTTGTGTGGGCGAGAGTTAGGTGTCATCGTCTTATCGTGCAAGCAATATATACATATCATATCTACATATTGTCATATAGCTATTAAAAATGCTAGTGGAAAACGTATATGCTATTGTGGGTAAGTCGCAAAAGAAAAACCACCAGACTGTGAAGTCTGGTGGTAAAAAGTCCGTTAAAATGCAACGCGACTATTTTTTGAGTTGTTTGTGTATCTCTGCCCACGTAAGATCATACTCGTAACCGAGTTTGAAGTTGGCAAGTACCGATGGCTTATGTGTTTGTTTTACTGTTTTCTCGTTTGCCATACTCACAATATAGCATAAGCAATATATTTTGTCAACTACGTATTTCTTGATCTATATATCACGCCAGGTATATTGAGATGGTTCTTTGGCTGAATATCAATGTGGAAAAGTATGAATAACGGTGGATAAGCGTAAAAGCGATAGTGCACGACGTTTGTTTAGTCCATGTTGGTAGTATTTGTGTTTCGCTTGGCTGAGTGCAGGACGAAGTGATGCAGGTAAATATATAAATAACCAGCTTTACTAGAAGCTGGTTATTTATATCGTAATAATCTTGTGGTGGGCGATGAGGAGCTCGAATCCCCGACCTCGTCAACGTCAATGACGCGCTCTAGCCAACTGAGCTAATCGCCCATACTGCTGTATGGAATATTCCCAAGCTCCACTATATTAGCAGATATCGAGAGGTGTTGCAATAACGGGGGTGAGTAGGGTACTATGAAAGTAAGCATTGACGCGGAGTAACCGCCCGCCGAGCTTCGTGGGGCATCGAGACGTACGAAACGTCGCGTTACAAGTAAAAGTCCGGTGGAACCGCCCATTGACATCACAAGGCTTTGTAGCCGGATGGGCCCGAGACATGCGATATATGGATTTATGCTGTAAATCTATCGATCGCATGTTTTTATTTATAAAATAACAGAGGTATAGTATGAACGAAGAACAGCTACACGCAATGCGCCATAGCTTGGCGCACATCACGGCCGCAGCGGTAAAGCGACTATGGCCAGAGGCAAAATTTGGCGTAGGCCCGGTGGTAGAAAATGGTTTTTATTACGATATTGATCTCGGTGAGCGTAAAATATCAGAAGCGAATTTTGCAAAGATAGAAAAGACAATGCGGGGAATCATAGAGTACGGTGATGATTTCGAACGATTTGAGATGCCGATAGACCAAGCGATCGACTGGGCAAAGCAGAACAATCAGCCATATAAAGAAGAATTGCTCAATGATCTTAAGAGAAGTGGTACAACCATCGCCAAGGATCTAGACGCCGATGAGTTGGGGCTTGCTGCTGAGGGTGATGCGGCAGTTGAAAACGTCTCGTTCTATAAGAACGGTATCTTTACAGATCTATGTAGAGGTCCGCATGTAGCTAATACCAAAGATGTGGGCGCATTCAAGTTGCTCCGCATTGCAGGTGCGTACTGGCGAGGCAATGAAAAAAATCCACAAATGCAACGGCTGTATGGCGTAGCATTTGCAACCCAAGAGCAGTTGGATATGTATCTTGAGAATCTTGAGCAAGCAAAGTTGCGCGATCATCGCAAGCTCGGTAAAGAACTCGACCTATATACGATGTCACCACTTGTTGGAGCTGGGCTGCCAATGTTCACACCTCGAGGTACGGTGATACGCGAGGTGTTGTCGAGATATTCCAATCAGCTCCGGGAGGCCTATGGCTTTGAGAAAGTTTGGACACCAAATATCACCAAAACTTCTCTGTACGAAACGTCGGGGCACTGGGCAAAATTTGGCGATGAGCTTTTTTTAGTGACTAGCCAAGAAACCGACGACAAAATGGCGCTCAAGCCAATGAATTGTCCGCATCATACCCAAATTTTTGCGAGTAAGTCACGCAGCTATCGAGATATGCCAGTTCGTTTTCTGGAAACAACGACTGACTACCGGGACGAAAAGACAGGAGAGCTCGGCGGGCTTAGTCGTGTCCGCTCGCTGACGCAAGACGATAGTCACGTGTTTTGTCGCGAAGATCAGATAGAAGCTGAGATTCACAGTCTCCTTGCGTGCGTGCGTGAGATATATTCGACTGTGGACATGAAGCTACGTGTTCGACTGAGCTATCGAGATGACGGTGACGGATATCTTGGCGATATGGCACTTTGGGGGGCGGCGCAGGAGCAGCTAAAAAACGCTGTTATTGCAAACGAGCTTGACTATTTTGAGCAGGAGGGCGAAGCGGCATTTTACGGACCCAAGATTGATTTTATGGCAACGGATGCGATTGGCCGCGAACACCAGCTTGCTACGGCACAGCTTGATTTTGTGCAACCCACCAGGCTTAAGCTTGAGTATATTGATAGCGAAAGTAACGCAAAAGCGCCGGTTATGATTCACTGTGCATTACTAGGTTCAATCGAGCGGTTTATGAGTGTGTTCATTGAGCATACAGCTGGCTGGTTTCCGTTTTGGGCTGCGCCAGAGCAGGTCCGTATACTGACAATCAATGATACGGTCGTTGAATATGTTGATGAAATTAAAGCAACATTATCAGAGGTAGTGTTGATGAAACCACTGAAATACAACGAAGTGAGATTTACAACGGACATGCGAAATGAGAGTTTGGGCAAGAAGATTCGTGAAGCCACAGCCATGAAGATTCCTGTGCAGTTGATAGTGGGGCCAAAAGATCAGGCTGCACGTGAAGTGAGTGTTCGTACCCAAGGCGGCGAACAGAGTGTCGCACTCGATATGCTTGCCGGATACCTGGAGAGCCTCTAGTTGTATGGCAAAAAAGCTTGTAGTCGCAATTGACTGTGATGACGTGCTGCTGCCTTCAACGATTCGGATAGTTGAACGGTATAACACGCTTTATCAGACGGCAGTAGAGTTGGAGCACGCACACAGCTCTGCGTATCCGGGATGGAATGCAGATAGAGGTACTATTCACGGCCGAATATTGGAAATACAAAGTTCGCCGGAATATGCTGGAACGCCACCATTTGAAGATGCCGTCACCGCAGTACACAGGCTAGCTACTGAGTATGAATTGCATCTAGTGACAGCTAGGCCGGTCGCAGTGATGGCTGTCACCAATGGTATGATTGAGTCTCATTTTGGTAAATGTTTTGCCAGTGTTGAACATGTCGGATTAGACGGCAGTAAGGGTGAAATATGTCGACGCATTGGCGCCGATGTGCTCGTCGATGACAATCTTAAACATCTGGTTGATGCTGCGTCCTACGGTGTTATTCACGGCTTGTGGTTCGGGGAGTACCCTTGGCAGCAAAATGATTCATCTGACATCGCCATACGCTGTGCTGACTGGGCGGCTGTCGAGAAGGAGATAGCATACATTGCCAAACGCTGATTTTCGTGTGCGAGTTGAAAAAATCATATCACAGCTACCAGCTGACAAGGTGACGACATATGGAGACGTGGCTGCCCTGGCTGGAAGTGCGTATGCAAGCAGAGTAGTCGGAGGCATCGCACACTACGGTAATCCTGAACTTCCTTGGCATCGGCTAGTCAACCGTCGCGGCGGCCTCGCAGTAGGATTCCCGGGTGGTCCTGACGTGCAGCGACAGCTTCTGTTGCAGGACGGCATTCAATGCATAGACAATAAGGTGGTAAATTTTGAGGATCTACGATGGCATCCGAACTTCCTTTGATTGTTCTTGTTGGTCCGACGGCAAGTGGTAAGACGGCACTTGCTATCTCGTTGGCGCAGCGTTTCGACGGAGAAATTATTTGTGCCGACAGCCGCACAGTGTACCGTGGCATGGATGTTGGTACAGCAAAGCCCACGCTAGATGAGCAAAGTACCGTCCCACACTGGGGCCTTGATCTGGTAGATCCAGGCGATCGTTTTACGGCAGCTGATTTTAAGGAATATGCTACGCGAAAAATTCAAGAAATAAAGGGTCGTGGTCATATTCCTTTTCTGGTGGGGGGCACTGGTCTCTATGTAGATGGACTGATATTTGACTACCAATTTGGCGACAACGTGCAAGAGGAGCGGCGAAAAGTCTACGCTAATATGAGTGTTCAGCAGCTTCAAGAGTATTGCAAAACAAACAACATATTATTACCGGAAAACTTCAAGAATGCGCGACATCTTGTGCGTGCAATTGAACTGAACGGCAGTAACCACAAAAGGAAACGCGCGCCAATTGATTCAGCTATTATTGTAGGAATAGCAACGAATAGAGATGTGTTGAGGTCTAGGATACGCAACAGAACTGAACACATATTTAACAATGGTGTTGTGGAAGAAGCTAAAAAGTTGGGCAAAATTTATGGATGGGAATCAGAAGCAATGACAGGAAATATCTACCCATTAGTGCGTCAATATTTGGCTAAAGAAAAAACGTTGTTAGAAATAAAAGAAAAATTTAATACACTCGATTGGCGACTCGCTAAGCGCCAGATGACATGGCTGAAGAGAAATAAATACATCGAGTGGCATACGCTAGAAGAAGCCGAACACTATTTATCCGATATACTCGCTCGCCCAGTGAGTTCGTGATATCATGTTAACAGTATTAAATACAGAAATAAGAGAATGATTGACGCACTATTTGGTTCAAAAACAAGGGTAAAACTTTTGCATCTATTCCTGAACAATCCAGGTAAGTCTTTTTATGTGCGTGAAATAACTCGCCTTATAGATGAGCAGATCAATTCTGTTCGCCGTGAGCTGTCGAATATGATGGGCATAGGCATTATTACTAGCAAGAACGACGATAATAAGCTCTATTACGAAATCAACCAGCGGTATGAATATTATGTGCCGCTCAGGGCGATATTTGCGGATGAGCAAGTTGAGACAAAAGCAGCTGCGGTTGCCGGTTCAAGCAAATCTTGGACGGACGATTTTGCGCAGCTGCCCGGTGTGCGCTTAGTCGTGACGGCCGGTGTGCTTGTTAGGGGCTCGGCAAGCGCCATAGACGTGCTGCTTGTAGGTGATGTGCCCGCTGCAAAGCTCAAAGCAGCCGTGAAGGCAGCTGAAAAAGTAGAAGGCCGCGAACTCAACTACACTAGCATGCCGTACGAAGAGTTTTACTATCGACTGAGTGTCCGTGATAAATTTGTCACTGAGATTATCAATGGTAAGCATGCCGTGTTAGTAGATACCGATAAATTACTGTCAATATAGGAGGAATAATGTTTGATATAGAATATAAAGGTGGAAATACTGTAGTACTTTCGACGAAAGGTACGACTGTAGTAACCGACCCTAAACTTTCGGTTGTAGGGTTAAAGGATGTTAACACAAAAGATTTGGTAGAACTTGCAACTGAAGAGCGCTTCATCGTGCGTAATCCAGATGCGAAACTTGTGGTTGAGTGGGCCGGTGATTATGAATTTGGTGATTTTTCGATACACGGCGCATCTGCACGTCGACACATCGATGCCGGCAGCAGTGACATGCTTTCGACGATCTATCGGGTAGGCATTGGTGAAACAAACGTGGCCTTACTTGGAAATATTGACCCAAAGCTAAGCGAGGACCAATTAGAAGCGTTGGGTGTTATTGATATCTTGATTCTGCCAGTCGGTGGCGGTGGCTATACGTTAGATGCGACGAGTGCAGCGGCAGTGGTGCGTCAGATAGAGCCGAAAGTTGTGATTCCAGTGCATTATGCTGACGATGCACTAAAGTATGAGGTCCCCCAGGATACAGTGGATACGTTCATCAAAGAACTCGGTGCTCCGGTTGAAGAGGGCGGTGGTAAGTATAAGATCAAGGGTGCGTCATCAATTCCTGCTGTGCTGACGGTTGTGACACTTAATCGAACATAAATAGGTAGCGGCATATAAAAACATTTAACCCCCGCATTTGCGGGGGTTAAATGTTTTCGAGATAATTCGAGCTGCTAGCTAATCGGCACAAGTAAGGCTTTGCCACTTTTTGGCAAGATACCTTTTTTCTTGAGCGTACGAATAGCCTGAGTACTCAGGGTCATAGTTACTTTCTGGCCGTCTACAACGAAAGTTTTCTTTTGTAGATTTGGCTTGAAAGTACGCTTAGTACGGCGCAAAGAAAAACTGACATTGTGTCCGTATTGAGCTCGTTTACCTGTGAGGTCACATCGTGATGCCATGATCTGTTACTTCCACTTATTAATTAATCAATCCGTACTATTGTAGCGTATAGAGGCCGAAGCGTCAAGGTGCAAGGGGAGTATGTATTGCGTCACACTTACGGTATAATAGTACTCAATGGATGATGTTGTACTACGAGTAATTGTCACAGTTGGTGTTGTGCTGGTGTCGATGACGATACATGAAGCGATGCACGGTTTTATGGCGCACTGGCTAGGTGACGACACTGCCAAAGATGAGGGTCGTTTGACGCTGAATCCCATTAAGCACATTGACCCTTTTTTGACGATACTACTGCCGGTAATGTTAGCGGTAGTAGGTGGCCCTATATTCGGTGGAGCCAAGCCTGTGCCGTTTAATCCGGCGCGAGTGCGCTATGAAGAGTTCGGCGCGGCGCTTGTTGCGCTTGCTGGGCCTTTGGTGAATTTACTTTTTGCATTCCTATCATTTGTCGCGCTTGTGCTCCTAGACCCCGCACTTGGTTCGCTAACTGGTTATATCCTCTCACTTGCAGTGCAGATTAACCTCGGTTTCTTTGTATTTAACATGTTGCCGATACCGCCGCTAGACGGATCCCGCGTGCTATATGCGCTCGCACCTGAGTTCATCCGTCGGGCCATGGAAGTGTTTGAACAGGCGGGCTTACTGATTGTTTTCGCGCTCGTGTTGTTTGCGGGTTCATTCCTCGGATCGATAATGACAAGCGCTATAGACGCCATCTTGGGCGTATTCAGGTTGCTGCTTGGCGTTTGATTTGCGCGCTGCATAGGGTGTATAATAAGAGGTGTCCAGGAAGTCGGCGTATATGATTTCCTAACGTCATTTTGATAGGGAATTCAACATTCTGTGTCTCTGAGGAGACGCTGTGAGATAACCCACCTTGCACATGCGCGGGGATATATCAAGCGCCGGTCCTGGACTTTTTGTACTAAAAAACGGGATGTGGCGCAGTTGGTAGCGCGCACCGCTGGGGGTGGTGAGGCCGCTGGTTCAAGTCCAGTCATCCCGACCAAATTTAGATTACCAGTATTAAAGAATTTATTTAATAGAGATATATGAAACAACGTACTGCAGTACGGGCGCTAGTCCGCAGAAATGATCAAACTTTACTCATACGCCGAGCCAATGGTCGCGCTTCTATTCTTGGAAAGTTTGAATTACCAGGTGGTAAGATTGAACATGGTGAGCAGCCCGAAGATGCTTTGAGGCGCTACTTGGTGAAAGACGCTGGTCTGGCACCGGTTTCTGTGCAGCTTTTCGACGTCATTTCGTATATCGATCCAGATGACCACGGGCTGCAATATGTCTTCATTGTATATCTCGTAACGGTCGACACCGCGACAGTTTCATTGAGTGAAAATTACGATAAAGCAATTTGGCAAAGTAAGTCTAAAATACAACATAGAGATATTACTGAATCATCACAAGTACTGCTTGGTTTAAGTGAGCAAAATATATCGACAGATGAATCTATAATCAAAACTGTTACTATCGATGATATAAATACATCGAATAGTAGATATATTATGTATTCAGATGGGGGATCACGAGGCAATCCGGGTGAGTCGGCAGCGGCATATGTTCTCGAGAACCCAGATGGAACGGTGATTGAAAAAGGTGGAGTATTTCTCGGTATTACCACAAGTTACCAAGCAGAGTATCAAGGCTTATTACTCGGCTTAGAGCGTGCGCTTGAGCTGGGATATCGACGACTTGAGTATCGTCTCGATAGCTTGATGGTGGTCAATCAGATGAAAGGTATCTATACCATTAAGAATAGGGAGTTGTGGCCTATTAATGAGCGTATTGTTGATTTGTTGGCTCAGTTTGAGGACGTGAGGTTTGTGCATGTACGACGAGAATTCAATACGCTTGCGGATGCAGAAGTAAATAAAATTCTAGATACGCACAGAAAACCAGGCTCATCAAACTCAGCAAGCTGAGGTATAATAGCTAAGACAGTTTGTTAGACGATCGCTTGCGAGGTATAGCCGCGTAAGAGGAAAGTCCGGGCAGCGTAGAACAGGACAGTCGCTAACGGCGACCGGGGGTGACCCTAGGGAAAGTGCCACAGAAACTATACCGCCTCTTCGGAGGTAAGGGCGAAACGAGTGAGGTAAGAGCTCACAGCGACGTGCGGTGACGTACGGAGGAGGTAAACCCTGTCCGCTGCAAGGAGATATATGAGCACATAGGCTGTTCGTCTGCTCATGTATCACAAAGATCCGCTTGATTGTGCTGGCAACGGCATGACTAGATAGATGATCGTCCACGACAGAACCCGGCTTACAGGCAGACTGTCAAATTAAATACCCGCCAATTGGCGGGTATTTAATGTATCGAAGAGGTAAAAGGCTTACTCTGCGCTTTTAGCTACAGCTTCAAACGCTTTTGGTTCTTTTGCCGCGAGTTCAGATAGAATCTTGCGATCAAGCTCGATGTTGGCTTTTTTAAGTCCAGCCATCAATTTGCTGTATGTCGTACCTTGCAGACGTGCTGCTGCATTGATACGAGTAATCCAAAGTCCGCGGAGGTCGCGCTTTTTGTTGCGTCGGTCGCGATACGCGTATTGTAGAGCTCGTGTCACCGCTTGTTTGGCTAGGCGGAAACTACGAGTTCGGTTATGTTGCATGCCTTTAGCGGCTTTTAGGATTTTTTTGTGTTTAGCGCGTGCTGCTACACCTCGTTTAACTCGCATATTATTTTACTCCTAGGGCTCGTTTAACATTTTTGGCCATGCCACCTGTGACTATAGCAGTCGTGTTGATGGCACGTTTGCGGCTCTTGCTTTTCTTCGCAAGCATATGACCGCCGAAAGCACGAGCACGGGTAATTTTACCGGTACCGGTAATTTTTACACGCTTCGCAGTTCCTTTGTGCGTCTTTAGCTTTGGCATTATTTACTCCTTACGGTTATGCTCAGATTGCGGCCAGCCATCTGAGGCTTTTGCTCGACTACTGCATCGTCTTCAAGTTTCGCAATAATTTGGTCCATAAGTTCAAAACCGAGTTCTTTGTGTGCCATTTCACGGCCACGGAAGAAAATCATGATTTTTACTTTGTCGCCGTTGACGAGAAATTCACGAATCTTTCGCAGCTTGATTTCAAGATCGTTTGAACCAATCTTGAGGCCAAGTCGCATCTGCTTGAGTTCGCTTTGCTTCGCCTTTTTGCGATTTTTTTGTAGCTCTTTCATCTTTTGATACTGGAATTTACCCCAGTCGATGAGTTTTGCTACGGATGGATCGGCGTTTGGCGAAATTTCAACCAAGTCTACACCTGCTTCGTCCGCGAGGCGACGAGCCTCTGCGAGAGATATTATGCCTAGTTGTTCACCTTCTGTGCCGATAACTCGCAGTTCCTTAGCTCGGATCTGCTCGTTAACACGAACTGATTTGTTAATCATCGTCTCCTTGTAACTTGTTAGCTGAGTAGTCGAAATTACTCGAATACAATCTTATCAGATTTCAGTGGTCGGTGCAAGTGTTTTATGTGGTGAGCTGTCTGTATTGAAGCGCCTCGGCGATATGGGCTGGCTCTATTGTGTCGGAGTCAGCAATGTCTGCGATTGTGCGTGCAACCTTGATTGTCTTGAAGTAGCTTCGAGCACTGAGGCTGAGTGTGTCGTTGGCGCGGTTGAGGATTTCTGCGGCACTATCGCTCAGAAGTGTCGACTGAGCAATATTGTTGCTGGACAGCGACGAGTTGTATTTATCACTACTCTTATATCTGGAAAGTTGACGATCTAGCGCTATTTTTATTAACTGAATAGCACTTTTATGTTGTGGAAAATCACTTGGTGTCTGCTTGAGAAATTGGTGTGTCGGAACCCGCGGGACGGTGAGCGTGAGATCAATACGATCGAGCAGTGGTCCGGACAGTCGCTTTTGGTAGCTGGTGATCTGCAGTAGACTGCACGTGCATTCTTTGACTTCATCACCGTAATAGCCACAGGGGCATGGGTTCATGGTGGCAACCATCATAAAGTCGGCAGGGTAGGTAAGGTGGCCCTGGGCACGGTCTATCGATACCTGTCGGTCCTCTAGCGGCTGCCGCAGCGACTCTAGTACTGAGCGAGGATACTCTGGAATCTCATCGAGGAAGAGTACTCCGTGGTGTGCAAGGCTTATCTCTCCTGGTTTTGGCTTTGCACCACCACCTATGAGTGCTGTGCGACTCGCCGTATGGTGAGGTGAGCGAAATGGACGCCTTGAGACTATTTCTTGAGTAGACTCACCAGATAGACTGTGAAGTTTCGTAACGGCTATGCGCTCCTTGGGTGTGAGCTGAGGCAAGAGATGCGTCATTGTTTTGGCGAGTAGCGTCTTGCCGGATCCGGGTGGTCCGTTGAGGAGAATGTTATGACGTCCTGCGGTGGCGATGATGAGTGCGCGTTTAGCTTGGTCTTGGCCGCTGATAGCATCGAGAGAATAAAGAGGTGTGACCGAGGGTGTTACTACCTGGGTATCGCGTATAGCTTCGGTTAGTCGTAACTCTTGCTTGAGGTGGAGAAAAAGTTGCTTGAGGTTTGTCAGAGGAATAATTGTAATATTCTCGACCAGTAGTGCTTGTTCTAGGTTTGCTTTCGGGACATATATGGTGTCGATGCCGTTCGCCTGTGCGCATTCAACTGCGTTAATAATGCCACGCACGGCCCGAATACTACCGTCGAGTGCTAACTCGCCCACGAAGACACTGTTGTTTATCTCTGTTTGTTTAAGCTGACCACTGACCGCAAGGATGGCAACGGCTATTGCGAGGTCGTAGTGTGAGCCATCCTTGGGAAGTTCTGCCGGTGCGAGATTGATGGTCACTTTTGACGCCGGAAATTCCAGTAATGAGTTTGTGATGGCACTACGAACCCGTTCCTTTGCCTCGTCAATTGCCTTGTTTCCCATGCCGACTATCTGAAGGGCGGGCAGTCCGCGCTTGGCGTCGCACTCAACTTCGACGAGTGACCCCGAGAACCCTACCGGTGCGACGCAGTTAACTTTGGTGACCATAAGTACTTTTTAGGATATCATATTTAGTAGCTATCTGGTATAATAAGTGTATTGGTTTGGGGCTGACATAGCTTTCGACGATGGGAATTTAACAGGATATTTTGCAAGTCGACCGTACCCGTACAGTACATTTTTAATTGTAAACACAATTACAGACAAAGCTACTGAGAAGCTTCGTGTATTTGCTTCAGCATTTACACCTGCAACATCAGCAGTTGCTGCGTAACTAACGCAGTCATTTGAATTCGCTAGGCGACACGGCGAGTTTGAGTGATATATACTTGTCGCTTGCTGCGCGTAGGGAAGCGGCCTACGCGTGGGACTTTTTCCGCGTAACCCGGCGTGATGTTTCTGACTATATTTTAGTCACGACGAGTTATAAAACAATTTAATATAGCCTAAGCTTGTAGACGAATATCCATGTTACCTGTCGGACCGGGGGGCAGTACCCCGCAGCTCCACCAAACGAAAATATTCCATCCGTAATAAGATGGAATATTTTCGTTTACTCTATATTTATTGATCTGTGAACACATTGATTTGTGTCAATGAGCCGGTGGTGAAGTGCATATAACAAGCAAAACGACCGCCTGCGAGGAACGGTCGTTTTGTATGTGGAGTTTTTGTAATATGCTGTTTATTTTTGGCTTCTGTACAAGTTTTTTATTCAGAAGCTACCCCTATAATATGACGGCAAAGCGCTTGTGTCAATGATTTTGCAAAAGATTTTTATATGAAGTTATTGAGGTGTGTGGATAAGCTAGATATGGTGTTTTGCATAAAATAATACCACTAGATTGGGCAGGAGGGATGTATCTTGCTATATAGGCAAGCTCGCTACGGTACAGCAACTTTGTTTTGCTTCTGCGGGGGTGCTATGTCTGCGACACTAGGGTCTTTGGATAAAAGCAAAGTTCGGCACCTGCTGCGTAATGGGTGAGAACGAAAAATGACAGCTTCGAA
Organism: Candidatus Saccharibacteria bacterium GW2011_GWC2_48_9; assembly: GCA_001003725.1. Classification (GTDB taxonomy): domain Bacteria; phylum Patescibacteriota; class Saccharimonadia; order Saccharimonadales; family Saccharimonadaceae; genus Mycosynbacter. The sequence continues at coordinate 9,132 of LCPR01000004.1, read as the reverse complement.
GTCGTGCCTATAGATACTCGCGCTGCTACGCCCCGCAGATGCCATGAATAGTTGCGCGATGCGTGTGTAGAGGATAAAGCTGCATAGACGTTGCTGTGCGTGGGGCTTTTATATAGGTCCGCAGTATAGAAGCGATGTCGAGGGCTCAGTAGCGAAATAATTTCACACTTCGTCGATTAGCAACCGACTGATTATGTTACAGGTCATACTCAAATGCATGATGTGCGAATGTGCCGCTCGTGACAATTAGGTGAAATGATCTTATTTCGTATATCGTTTATGGGTCCGTGGCGTGCTTAGTGCTTGGCGTGCTTTTAGAGGACCATGCATCTGCGCATAGACACACATACTTTGAGAGTGACATGTATGTGTGTCTTGTCGATAGACTTGCGCGGAACATGTGATACTGGCTCCGGTTGTCTCGGGTTTGCCTGGATTTGGTTCTTTTACCTCAAGGCGGGGATTGATAGCTTGTCCTGGGTATTGATGGCCACTTTATATATTGGCATAAAAAGTGATAATATTTTTACCAAAAATTACTGTATTTGCGGGCGATGTAATAACAATCGTTGTAAGAAATATACTTTATTAATTTTAACAACACACAGCACTTATATCTGTTAATGATATAAAAAATAACAAGTAATGTTTTTAACACATCTATATTTTACTCGTGTGGTCTTGACATTATGCCTATGCTTTGCTAGGATAAAAGTACGCTTTACAAAAACAAACAAAGCAAAAAACCTTAACAATTTAGCCTTCTGCTCTACTCAAACCTGGTGTGGTTTGACGAATATTCGACGGTAACATGTCACAATCTTTGTTTCATGGTGCTGTCGAAGCTCCGTCAAATCGTTGACGTGGAGCGCGTAGTAGCTGTTAGTACAGCTCTGCGTCCGGTAAAACCTTTGAGTTCTAAGAAGTCATGAAACTACTGGACGTAGAGTGAGGAATACACCTACAAGAATATGCTCGAGTAATTTCTCGAGCGGTCAGTCGTCTTGAGTGGTAGTTGAGTATCGCTTCGCCCGCCCTTTTATTTATTCTAGCGGTGGTTGCCGAAGAATATTCGTGAAGACTACTACTCGGACACCCTTGATATCCTGTATACTATAAATAATGTTTGCAAAATTGCTCACTATCATAGGATTACTTTCAGCAACAGCCTTAGGCTATCTTCTGATTACCATGCCTCCAACCGAAGCGGGCGCAATGGGAATCTTAGCAGTATTTTTGCTCTCGTACATTCTGTCAGTTACTATACTGACTTTTTTTATTTTTCTATGCCATCGTATTTTACTAAAACTGCTCTACAGTGACCGCACTGGTCATGTGGCGGGAGATGTGAGTGTGCGTAAAGCGTATTATTATGCGTCAATTCTTGCGCTTGGTCCTGTCATATTGGTTAGCTTGCGATCCGTCGGACAAGTTGGGGTTGCTGAATTCTTTTTGGTGATTGCATTACTTGCTATTGGTTGCCTCTATATCTCTCGGCAAACATCGTAGTTTAGTAGCAGATTCTCGCTTATGTTTGTGCTATACTAACAGGTATGCAGCCAGAGTTATCGCCAGGTTCACGCTCACCGGAGCAGCAGCCGATACCACAGATGGAATCTTACGAGGTTCCGCCTAATTTTGCTTCGCCTGAAGCTCTGCAAACTATTTCTCCGGAAAGGGTAGAGCAGAGAAGTGCTGTCGAATTAGCTCCGCCACCTCCACCGGCTGCCCCGCCACTGCAACAAGTTGCTATGCCAACTGTTCAACCGCCCGTCGATAACGCGGCAACTTCGCCTGTCGCTAACCCTACTGCAGCAAATGATGATGATGTGATAGAAAAAGAGTGGGTAGATCGGGCAAAGCAGGTAATACTGCAAACCAAGGACAATCCGTATGCCAGGGAGAAAGCTATCGGAGAGCTGCAACGAGACTATCTCTCTAAAAGATATGGCCGGCAGGTTGGTGCAAGTAATGATTAAGAAGTAGGGCGGATCGTGTTAGGAATAATTATAGGAGTATTTGCAATCTTGATAGTGGCATCAGTGTCCGCTGTTCTCTTGTATATGCTGTATCAAAATACGCTACGCGAGGCTAAAAATTACGAACGTGGCCTCAAAATGGTACCAATGCTTATTCATCTGCCGCCTACGAGCGAAGATTTAGATCGCGGTGGACGCGACGAACGCGAAGTGACAGATGAACTCTTGTCACAGGCGCAGGTGATGTATAACATTATCGCCAGTACCGCACAACGCGGGTTCAAGCATCGCATTTATGGTCAACGGCATATCTCATTTGAGATAGTGGCTAAAGAGGGGCTGATCTACTACTATACGGTTGTGCCAATAGTCCTGATTGATGTCGTGCGTCAGTCTGTGATTGCCGCATATCCATCTGCTCGACTTGAAGAAGTAGAGGAGCATAATATTTTTACGAAAGATACGCGGGCTAGTTCGGTAATTGGTGGTGAGTTTTCTCTAAAAAAGAGTTATGTATATCCTATTGCAACCTATCAGGATACGAAAAGAGATGCTTCGAGGGCTATTCTCAATGCGTTGTCTATCATTGGTCGCGAGGATGGAGTGGGTGTTCAGATATTGATGCGACCCGCAAGTCAGGGCTGGATTAAGGCATCAACAAACGCAGTAGAACGTGTAAAGAAGGACCGTGCTGCTGGTAAGCATGGTGGTTTCGGTGGTATGGTTGGCGCAAAAGAGGGTCACTCGGAGGAGAATGGTGTCGATAGGCAGCTTACGGCGCTTGAACAACAGAGTATTGATGCTATCGAAGAAAAGACGCGCTACCCAGGATATGAGATATTAGTACGCGTTGTTGTATCTTCATCAACAGCAGAACGTTCGCAAACACTCCTTAAAAATCTTGTTGCAGCATTTTCACTGTTTGATTCGCCAGCAAATAACGGATTCGTATTTACGCCAACTCGCAATGTTGATGATTTAATTACATCATTTATATTTCGATTCTTCCCGCAGAGTCTCAAAACGAATATATTAAACACCGTTGAACTCGCGACGCTGTTTCACTTGCCCGATCAAAAGAGCATCCCGAGCGCACAAGTGAAGCGTCAGATGAGTAAACAGGTGGACGGTCCGACTGAAGTGATGGACGAAGGGTTCTTGATAGGATATAACGAGTTTCGGGGTATCAAGAAGCCTATACGTCTGAGTGCCAATGATCGCCGCCGCCACTTATATATGATTGGCCAGACAGGTACCGGTAAATCGAAATTCCTCGAAAATCTCGCGTATCAGGACATGATGGATGGGAGGGGATTTGCCTTTATAGATCCACACGGTGACTCGGCGGAGATATTGATGGGTGCAGTGCCTAAAGAGCGTGTAGAAGACGTCATCTACTTTAATCCTGCTGACATGGACAATCCTATTGGGCTGAATATGTTTGAGTACAGCACTCCGGACCAGAAAGACTTTCTGGTGCAGGAAGCAATCAATATGTTGTATGGTCTGTACGATCCAGGGCACACCGGTATCGTTGGCCCACGCTTAGAGCATATATTTCGTAATGCGGCGCTGCTGCTCATGAGCGACCCAGAGGGCGGAACGTTTATTGATATACCGAAGGTACTTGTTGACTCGGAGTTTATGAAAAGCAAGCTTAAGTACGTGACGGATCCGACTGTGCTCGAGTTTTGGACAAAAGAATGGCCTGCGTCGCAGAAGTCCAGTGAAGCCGGTGAGTTGGTGAGCTGGGTGGCTTCGAAATTCGGACCGTTTATCAGTAACGATGCGATGCGTAATATTATTGGACAGACAAAGTCGGGCTTCAATTTGCGGGATATCATGGATAATCGCAAAATCTTGATCGTGAATCTTTCTAAGGGCCGAATGGGTGAGTTGAACTCAAAGTTACTTGGTATCATCTTTGTGATGAAGTTTCAGGCGGCCGCGATGAGTCGTGCCGACATACCCGAAGATCAACGTGAAGATTTCAGTCTGTATGTCGATGAGTTCCAAAACTTCATGACCGAGAGCTTTGAGTCGATACTCTCTGAAGCGCGAAAATATCGCTTGAGTCTGATTATGGCCAATCAGTTTATGACGCAGCTGACGGATAAAATACGAGAGGCAATAATCGGTAACGTCGGTACTGTTGTATCTGGCCGTATTGGTGTGACGGACGCCGAGATGCTCGTTAAGAAATTTGAACCGGTATTTACTGTTGATGATCTGACTAAGATGCCTAACTTCCAAGGCATCGCCACAGTTATGGTTAACAACACACCATCTGCGCCGTTTAGTATGTCGTTTACGCCGCCACTAGCTAAATCGAACGATAAGCTCTCTGGCGCAATGAAGAAGCTTTCTGCTACTAAGCATGGGCGTCCTCGAGCCGATGTAGAGGCTGATATTGCTCGGCGAATTACGTCGCGACCCAAACCGGCTATGGGTCCAGGAAACGGCAACCGTATAGGTGCGGCATCACCAGGTGCTCAGCCGGGAGGCTCTTCGTTCTTAGATGATTGGCTGGCCAAGCGTCAACAAGCTGGTGTAGGGCGTCCAGGATTTGTTCGCCAGCCAGCGCAGCAACCGCTACAACCTCAAGCGCAGCCTGCTCCTCCCGCTCTTCCTGTCGCTACTATGAATACGACGGGCGTCCCGCAACAGCCGCCGCAAGGGTGGCAACAAGGTACTGCTACGGCGATACAAACACCGCCACCACTGTACGCTCCACAACAACAAGCTCCGCAGCAGTCATTTATTGGCGGGCCCCAACCATCTGTGCAGCCGCCCCAGACTAATTATTCTCAGCAGTACATTCCTCGGCAACAATCGTACGCTCCGGTTTCAAATCTGGGGCCGGTGTCACCGCCGCAGCAGGCCGTATTCGCTACAGGTCAGAATATGGTAAGTGCGCAGCAACAAGCTCCTCAGCAGCCCGCTCCGCAGGTGCCAGTACCGTCGAGCGACGTTTCCTCAGCTTTGCCTACGCAGGTTGCCGATGGCGAAGTATCAATCAAGATACGATAATATCGCGATTAATCTACGGTGTGGAGTAACGAGGCTATCTAAGAGCGCTTGTTGCGTTGACGACCGCCACGCAGTAATACCTGTGTGTAATCGATTGTCATACCTATGAGCCACCCTAAAAAGAATGCAGCGACTGATTCTGCTCCAGAGAGATTATAGCCATAGACTTTTGCTGCGGTGTAAAAAACAGCCGTCAGAACAAGCACCGACAAGGCTCCGTATAGGATTGTATTTGGTCGAGCTATCGTGCCACCTACAATGTCACTTATAGAGGCGATGAATTTTATATGGATGAAGCGACTAAACAGGCGCTGCGGTTTATTCATGTGAGATTGTGCCTGCTGCATCGTATGATCGAACGCAGTGTCTTTTGCATGTGATGAGCGATGCTGTGCACCATTGTCTTTGCGTGGATCTGGCGCTGTAGGGTGTTGGTCGGCTAGTGGGGTGGGTTGATCTGACATTGGTTTGCCTCCTATAAACTTCCTGTGTTAATGTCTTTTCTGATAAGACGTAGTTCTTCTCGTTGTTGTCGTGCGCGTAGATAGAAGTACAGTACTAGAAGTGCAAGTCCACCCCCGAGCGCTAGATTTACGGACGTAGTAATTACCGGTAGGTGAGTGGCGAGCGATTCAATGGTTTTGACAGGGGGACACTGAACGCTTATATTCATAACGTCTCCGTATCCGTGGGTCATAGTGCAGTCGTATGATAAAGGATTGCTCGTTCCTTGGGCCGTTGCAGGTATAGCTGACTTAAGTCTCACGGAAAAGCTGCGTGATGCCGTCTCGCCGGGCATAACTGTGACAGGCGCCCAGGAAATACTTTTTGTTATTTGGTCAAAAACACCGTTTTTTGTATTTGTCAGATCTGAGTATTCAAGTATGTCGGTGAGATGACTTGTGAAATACACCTCCGTCGGCTCACTGTCTGTATTGCGTGCCTTGAGTATATAGGTGATTCGATCACTGCTCTGTGCCGTAGTTGTTGTAGCCGCCGCTCGCTGCGTGTCATTGAATGCTGAATTGCTGTATGTCAGCACATTGTTGCATGCAGCTGATGGCTCTGTTGTATTTGTGGCATCGGCTCCATTTTTATATGTGCAGGTTTGATCCACTGACGAGATGGGCGGATTCTCTAGTAGAATATTGCCCGATGCGACATCTACCGCAAAAGCACCTTGTGATGAAGATGTGCCCGTGAGCACTGAACGGTATGTAGCATTTTGAGTATGCGCAGATGGCGGCAGTACGCTATTTGCTGTAAAATACACATCTTCGTATTCGCCGGATGATTTGGTGTAGGTGACAACATGTTCGCTTTTAGAATGGCTCGATATGCGCAGCTTGCTTCCTACGAACCGTAGTCCGCTTGGTGTCCTGCTTGTTTCGCTTGTTTGCTGGAGCTCCGACCTTGTTATACCGAGGGATGTCATGATGTCTCGTATGCTCTGTTCGTTGCGATCATATTTCGCAAGCAAATCTGCTTGGCTGGAGATACCTCCGTAGAGGATGTCGTTTGCGTGAGCATTATTTGCAGACTCTGGTGGGCTCAAGGCTGCAATCGAGTGGATAGTCAGGGCAAGGGCAGTAAACACTAGCCCAAATAGGCGTATACGTTCCTCATGTTTGAGTTGTTTTGCATAGAACCCTAGCTCTCCCATTAGACTGGGACTGAAAGAAAGGTTAGAGATTATTTTTCGAAACATGTTTGTGTGCCCATATGATTACCCTTGAAACTACTTATGATTTTAGCATAAGAAATATGTTCAGTACAATCAACTTGAGTGAACAATAGTTGTGCGGTATAATAGAAGAGTTGTAAATAGCTGAAATTCGAGAAACAGTGAGGGAGAATGGCTAAACAAAAAAAAGCAGATGGCTCTTATGATGGGTCACAAATTCAGGTATTAGAGGGTCTTGAGCCGGTACGTAAGCGTCCGGGCATGTACATTGGTAGCACGGGCTACGACGGTGTGCATCATTTGATCAAAGAAATCGCCGATAACTCTATCGACGAAGCGATAGCGGGGTATGCGTCGCGCGTTGACGTACGGATATTGGATGACGGTGGTATTACTATCACCGATGATGGCCGGGGTATTCCGGTAGATAAGCATGCAAAGACTGGCTTGAGTACACTTGAGACAGTACTTACGGTGCTTCACGCCGGTGGTAAATTTGGCAATGGTGGTTACAAGGTGTCTTCTGGACTCCATGGAGTAGGTTCGAGTGTCGTAAACGCGCTTTCGACCCTGTTGATTGCCGAAGTTGTCAAGAACGGCGAATTATATCGACTTGAGTTTGAACAGGGTGCAACGAAAGCACCACTCAAAAAAGTTGGAAAAACCGATCGACCGACCGGTACTACCATTACGTTCTACCCGGATCCCACGATATTTAAAGAAACAGTAACATTTGACTACAAATGGGTTGTGAACTATCTTCGACATCAGTCGTACCTTACAAAGGGTATTTATACTTCCGTATACGATGAACGTACCAAAGAGCGCCAAGGCTTTTACTTTGAGGGTGGTATCCAGAGTTACGTAAAACATCTTAATATCGGCAAAGAAGTCGTCAATGAAAGTGTGTTTTATGTAGAACGGCAAGTTGAGGACTCAATGGTCGAAGTGGCCGTACAGTATAACGATTCGTTTATCGAAACAGTTAAGCCCTTTGCCAATAACGTACTTACGCCAGACGGCGGTACGCATTTGATCGGTTTTCGCGCCGCGATGACGCGTGTCATTAATGAGTATGCGCGCAAGAACAGTTTGCTTAAGGAAAAAGATGATAACCTCAGTGGTGATGATATCCGTGAAGGTTTGACAGCGATTATTCTTGTAAAACTACCGGATCCACAATTCGAGGGCCAAACCAAGAACAAGCTTGGTAATCCAGAGGTGCGACGCTACGTCGAACAGGTAATGAACGAGTACTTTGGCTACTATTTGGAGGAGAATCCAGATGTCGCCAAGAAGATTGTTGGCAAAGCGTTACTTGCTGCTCGTGCACGCAAAGCCGCTCGTGCTGCGCGCGATAATGTACTGCGCAAGGGCGCACTCGATGGTATGGGTCTGCCGGGCAAACTTTGGGATTGTTCGAGCAAAAGCCCAGCCGAGAGTGAAATCTATATTGTAGAGGGTAACTCGGCTGCTGGATCTGCCAAAGAGGGTCGCGATAATCGCACTCAGGCAATTTTGCCACTCCGCGGTAAAGTGCTTAACACCGAACGTGCGCGTCTCGATAAAATGTTTGCCAACAAAGAAATTGTGGCGATGATTCAAGCATTCGGCGTCGGCATTGGTGAACAGTTCGACGTCAACGGGCTGCGTTATCACAAGATCGTCATCATGACAGATGCCGATGTTGACGGTAGTCATATCTCAACACTACTTCTGACGTTCTTCTTCCGCTATATGCGTGAAGTCGTAGAAGGTGGCTATATTTACCTGGCGAAACCGCCGTTCTATAGCGTTAACCGCGGCCAGAAGAAGATTTATGCGTATGATGACGCCGAGCGTGACAAAATCTTAAACGAAATCATCGCTGAAAAGGTTGCGCGTGGTGTTGCAATTAACCCTGACGACGATATGGCTAAGCAGGCTGGCGTCACTATCTCTCGCTTCAAGGGACTTGGTGAGATGGACGCCGAACAGCTCTGGGAGACAACCATGAATCCCGAGAACCGCATATTGATTCAGGTTCGTGTGCAAGATGCTGAGCGAGCTGATGCAATTTTCACTAAACTGATGGGTGATGAAGTGTCGCTACGTAAAACCTTTATTCAGGCTGGTGCGAAAAAGATAAATCTAGAGGAATTGGACGTATAGTATGGACGACAACACATTACCTAACGATGAAGAAATTCTAGACAATGGCGTGCCGGAACCTGTAGAAGGGCTCGAACATCGTACTGTTGAAGATGTAATGGAGTATAGCTTCCTTCGCTATTCTATGAGTGTGATTATCGATCGTGCGCTGCCAGATGTGCGCGACGGGTTAAAGCCGGTACATCGCCGTATTCTTCATACGATGAACCGCGATGGACTGCGCGCGGGCGCTAAGTTCCGCAAAAGTGCAACTGTAGTAGGGTCTGTGATGGGTGATTTTCACCCGCA
>LCPR01000003.1 GCA_001003725.1 Candidatus Saccharibacteria bacterium GW2011_GWC2_48_9 | reverse complement strand
TGCATTATAATGATCAAATCGGAAAATAACAAGAAAAATGAGACCCTTTTTCAAAATGATCGGGTAATCTAAATTATTTCTCCCGGGAGGAAAAAGCCTATGCAAGATTATCGGATGCCGGCAAGGGCGGAATACTTCAAAGCTAAAGGTTATTGGAAAGGCGACACTATCGTCGATTATCTGAGCCGTATAGCCGAGCAGTTCCCTGATAAGGTCGGCATTGTAGATCCTTACGCCCGTCTCACCTGGAAAGAAGTGGAAAACAAGTCACAAGCCCTCGCTTTACATTTACCGCCTTATTATCGTTTTCCAGCTTAGCTTGACTGCCGAGTATCATCAGCAGGAATTTCTCATTTGGATTATTCGTGAATGTTTGTGAGTAGGTTCGGATGTGCAGTAGTCTACCCTGATCCATGAGGTCAACAACTGACCCAAGGTCGCCAGCATTCCTACTTAATCGATCTGGTGCCCATGTAAGTACGGCATTGTATTCTTCGTTTGCGATACCGGCGAGCATCTGATTATATACTGGACGCTTACCCGAGTCTTTTGCCGAGTGACTTTCTTGTAGTTCACATACGACATTTAAGCCTTCGTTTACTGCCAAGGCTCGCATTTCAGCTAGCTGCGAATCAATGCTCATAGCCTGACGTTCGTCCGATTCAGACGATTTTCGTGCGTAGAGACAATATTTTAGTTGAGGTACTTGTGTTTCCATTGCAAGCAACAACATACCGCCATGCGGTAGTAAAGTCTAGCGAAAAGTGAGATAATATACGAAATCATGAGTTTATTCAAAGTATCTGGCAGTAACGCCTCTCGACTAAAACCAATCACAAACCTAAATGGTAAGAAGATTCTCGAGCGTGACGTGCAGCGAATTTTTGAAGCGAGCCTTCACGAACTGCTTGGTGTCCACTTTCTCGCAAGCGAATACTCTACCAGCTTTGGTGGGCGTATGGATACGCTTGGCATCGATGATGAAGGTAATCCGTGCATTATCGAGTACAAAAAGGGACATAACGAGAACGTAATCAACCAAGGCTTGTCGTATCTTCGCTGGCTCCTTGACCATAAAGATAGTTTTGAGAAGCTTTGCAATGAAAAGAAAATTACGATTGCGATTCAGTGGGCGGCGCCGCGAGTGATTTGTGTTGCCGAGAGTTATAATAAGTTCGACACAGATACGGCCGACTTATTGCCAATTAACATCGAGCTATATCGATACAAGCTATATGAGGATGGTTTGCTAACACTAGATACTGAAAACTATCAGAAGGTGAAATTACAAGATGCACCGAAGTTCACTGTGGATTCTGGCAAGGCTGAAAAGTTGCAGGAAACGTTCACACTTGAGTACCACTTAGCGATGGCGAATGATGATATCAAGGCACTATTCGAATCGCTTAAAGAGCGGATCTTGGCTATTGATACGGAAATTATTGAGGATCCAAAGAAGATGTATGTTGCCTACAAAACGACACGCAACTTCGTCGATGTCGTCTTCAAGAAGTCTAAGTTAAAACTTTATATCAACATGAAGACGGGCACACTAGACGACCCGCGGGGACTTGCTCGTGATGTCGAGTCGCCTGTGCATATTGGCCACTGGGGGAATGGTGACTACGAAGTTGAAGTTACATCTGGTACCGACTTAGAGTATGTGATGGATCTCATCCAGCAGAGTTACGACATCAACCAGTAGTTACGTGCTGTATGATCCACTCGTAGCTTTTCGCGTTTTTGCCACCGACGTGCCACTCATCCATCTCATCGAGCTTGAGCCCGCTTAGTCCTAAATACGAATAGCCATTTTTATAGTTATAAATAGTGGCTGGTCCATAGGGAGTCGAGACGATCCACTCAACGTCCGTTTTATGATTGTCTGAATTAGTGTACGGCTCGCCAAATATCCTGACAAGATGATCGTATTGGGCTTTGACGTAGCCCTGGAAGCTGGTGCCATTTCGCATCTTCATCGCACCATGAGTCATTTTCATAAGTAGTTCCTTTCTTCAGCAACACAACATACCGCCAGACGGAGATTAAGTCTAGTAATCATCCGGATCGGGGTTTTCTTGTCGCTTTTTCTTATCATATTCGTACATTTGGTCATCGATTATATCTTTGGCGTTTGGAAACGCCTTGTAAAACTCTTCAGCAAACATGGCACCAAGCTGCTCTGGGCGAATGGGCCGATGAGGGTCGTAATCGCCAGTCTCCATTTTCGCTTCATGCATCTGTCTACGCAGCTCAACTCTTTCGGCTAGCTTGTCGAGCATATCGATTTCGCCGCTATAGTACATTGGGTCAATGCCAATAGGTAGGTGATTGATTCGCCCAGCACCACGCTTGTCGAAGTACTCCGTCTCGACACGCGTAGAAGCATATTTAGGGTTGTTGTGTCGGAGATAAAACTCGATCGATTTCTGCATGTTATTCTGGATATTTTCCATTAGCTTGGCTTCAACGTAGTCGTTCATGGTGTCTTGGCCGATTTCCTGGGCATCACGCACGTCATCACGAAAACTGGTGTCATCCTCCATCCATCGGTAAAGCGTACTCCGAGCGATGCCTGCTTTTTTGCAGGCACGCTGAAGGTTTGGGTTCTCGCGAAGGAGCCCGAGGACTTTATTCCTGTTCGCTCGGCTGAACTTCGTCATCGTTACCTCGTACGATCAACTGGCGTTTAAGGCCAGTCTCATTTTCCCAGCGCCGCATAATCACTTCGGCGTAGGTCGGTACTTTTTCCATAATGTAACAGCGCCGGTTCAGCTTGACGGAGGCAATCAGTGTGCTCCCCGACCCACCAAAGGGTTCCACTAAGAGGTCACCACGCCGCGTCAGCACCTTGATGTAGGGAATAAGGATGTCTAGTGGCTTCGTGCCGAACACAACGCCCTGGCCGGAGCCTTTGAGGTCATCGGCATTAAACTCGATGAAGTCGGTTGGCATATATTTCTTGCCTTTTTCGTAGCCTTCCCATTGCGGTTTGCCGGAGGTAGCGAACAGGGCAGTTTCGTACATTTCCTGTAGCGGACCCTCTTCTTCGTCGGTATTGTATGGCACATCACCTGAGCCACCAACGATTGCGATGTCGTGCTTAGAGAAAAACTTGTACTTCGATGAGAAGCCCTGGTGCCGGTTCGGTAGATGCCAGACGATCATATTCTTGACCTTCCAATACTTTTCCATGGCATTCCACATTTCGCGCAGGTTCTTCCAGTTTTCGTACGAGATGATGCTGAAGTCTGGCTTGGCATGTTTGGCGACATTTGCCATCCAGAGCTCGATAAAGTTATCGGGCAGGCTTTCTGTCTCCAGGTAGATGCGGTCGCGCTTGGCACCGAAGCCTTTAACTGGCTTACCGCCCCGCTTGGCGTGCAAGTAGTCGAGGATATATGGTTCGTCGGTCATACACATATCGGCTTTTTCGCCGTTCATGAGTTTGTCGAAGTCAGCTTCGATGGTAGAGTCGCCGCACATTAGACGCGACTCGCCGAGCTGGTAAATATCACCCTTTTGGACGGTAATTTTCTTGATATCGAGCTTCTTCAGCTCCTTCTTGAGATCAAACGAATTCTTCTCTTCGGTATCCTCGATAGCGAATACGTCATCGAGCTCTTCGGATTCGAAGCCGACGTCTGCCAGCAGGTCTTCATCGAACTCTTTTAGTAGAGCGTAATCCCAGTCGCCTCCAGTTTTATTAAGCCGTAGGTTGAGCTCGCGCTCTTTGCGCTCGGTGAGGTGAAGCTCGACCACGGGCACATCAGTGTATTTCATTTCCTGAAGCACCTGGAGCCGCATATTGCCACCGATCACGATATTCTTGCGTGATGGGTGGGTGTTGATGATGAGCGGGTCTACGACGCCGAACTTTTCAATACTTTCACGCAGCTTCTCGAGCTGGTGATCCGACCATGTCCGCGGGTTGAACTCGCTCGCTTTCAGTTCGTTGATATTGATGTGCTGCACTTGCAGCTGTGCGGTTGGGGAGGTCATAAGACGCTTCCTTTCTCATGCTCTCCAAATAAAAGAGCATAGATTAAGTTGTTAGAAGCGGAAGCACAAACAATTTACCTCAGTTGAGATAAAAGGTTCGCCTCCTTTCTATCAACTCTTTCTATGCCGTATATAGCTTTGAATGAATTGGGACTTGTGATCCGGTAAGGTGCTAGCCATGCGGCTATACCTAGAATAGCACCGCGCGATGTGAAGAGTCAATATTAAAAAACTATTTTCAATTCTCGTCAATTCTTGACAATTCTCGTACATTCTCGACAGCGATGGATGAATTCTCGAGGTAAATAGAGTATAATGTTGTGTAATATGCATGATAATACTACGGATAACTCACAGCTAACTGGTATACCAAAAATAAAAACCACGAAAGTTGTTTATCCGCAGATTTATTCATACATTCTTCCTGACGAAGCAGATAATGAGGGCTCTCAGAAGATTGGCTACACCGAGCGTAAGGATGTTGATAAGCGAATTTATGAACAAACTCACACTGCCGCGAAACGATTAAGGTTCGAAAAGCAATGGAGTGCACCGGCATTTTACGCTGATCAGCAAAATGACTTCAAAGACACAGATTTTCACAAATTCCTAGTCAAGAGTGATGTTCGGCACCGTCCCGACCTAGGCAAAGAGTGGTTCTATTTCAATGGTACACCTGAAAAATCCAAACAGCTGTTCGACACATTCCGTCAGCACGGTTTTGCAGCCCTTCAAGATGGCGGTAAGAAGATTCCTTATGAACTCCGCAGTGAACAGCAAGAGGCAGTTGAAAAAGCCATTGAGTATTTTCAGGCTCACGAAAACGGCGAGTTTCTCTGGAATGCCAAGCCTCGTTTTGGTAAGACACTTGCAAGCTATGACCTTGCTAAGCGACTTGATGCTAAAAAGGTCCTAATTGTTACTAACCGCCCAGCAATCGCGAATTCATGGTTCGACGATTTCGACACGTTTATCGATGGCTATTACTTTATCTCTGATACAGCGTCTCTTGCCGATCGTAAATCACTAACGCGAGAACAGTTCAATGTGATCGAAGGTAGCGACAAGCCAATGATCACCTTCTTGTCACTACAGGATCTTAAGGGTTCGAAATATTTCGGCGGCAGCCATGATAAGCTTCGCTGGGTTGCCGACCTTGAATGGGATTTACTGGTGATCGATGAGGCTCACGAGGGTGTAGATACGGGTCGTACTGACGATGCCTTTACTATTGTTAAGCGAAGCCACACGCTACACTTATCCGGAACACCATTCAAGGCTATCGCAAACCAAAAGTTCCCTCGTGATGCGATATATAACTGGACCTACCTTGACGAACAAAAAGAAAAACAGAAAGAACTAGCTGAAGGTGAAAGTGGTCCTCACACAGACCTGCCAGACCTACGACTTTACACCTACCGCATCTCACAGATGATAGCTGACGAGGTGAACGAGGGTATTGATATTGATGATGAAACTCGTGACTACGCCTTCGACCTTAACGAGTTTTTTGCTACAAAAAACCAAAAATTCGTTCATGAAGACGATGTACGTGAGTTTCTCCGTAACCTTTCAACAAATGAAAAGTATCCGTTTTCTACACCGGAGCTTAGAGACCAACTTCGTCATACGTTTTGGTATGTCGGCAACCGAGTCGAGTCAGTCAAAGCTCTCGAGCAGCTATTAAAACAAGACGAAGTATTCAAAGACTACAAAGTCGTTGTAGCGGCTGGTGACGGCCGGTCATTCGACGAAGAAGAGGCCGACTTCAAAGGAAATGAGAGGTCGTTCGATAAGGTCAAAAAAGCTATTGCTGAAAATTCACGCACTATTACACTTTCTTGCGGCCAGCTCACTACTGGCGTAACTATCAAGGAATGGAGTGCTGTTTTGATGTTAACCGACATCAAGACTCCATCGCAGTACATGCAGGCGGCTTTTCGTGCCCAAAACCCGTACAGATTCACTGAAGACGGTGAGGTTAAGGCAAAAAAGTCAGCATACCTGTTCGATTTCGCACCTACGCGTGTACTCGAAATTTACGATACCTTCGCGAACGCACTTAATCCTAGTGCGGCAAACGGCGAAATTACTGAGGCGGAGCGCAAAGACAACATCAAAGAACTCCTTAACTACTTCCCGGTCATCTCTGAAGACGTTGATGGCAAGATGGTTGAGCTCGACGCTGAAAAGGTATTAACATTCCCGAACGCTCTGGCGGCTACCGAAATCGTCCAGGCACGATTCATGACCAACCTGTTATTTAACGACAATATTAAGGGCGTGTTCCACTTTCCGAAAGAAGTCGAAGAAATACTCGATAAAATGCCTGTTGAAAAGAATAAACGAGCCGAATCGACCAAGCAGACGCTCGACCTTGATGATGCCCGCAAGCTAGAGCAGGAAAAGCAAACCAAGATCAATGAAAATACCGGTGTCATATTGGGCGAAAAGATATACCGAGCCAATATTGACCGCGTGGTAGATAATGTACTCGACCAAGCCACTCCAGAAGAGACGATTGATATGCTGCCCGCGAAGGTAGAAGCACTCGTAGAGGCGCCGATAGCCAAGCTAAAAGAGCAGTATAAGTGGACCGCTGCCGAAGCGGATGAAGCACGCAAAGAGGCGACTGAGAAAATTAAGCTCGTCGTTGCCGAGTTTGAAAACAGTGAAGATAAAGACCCAGAAGCTCTGAAGCAAAGTCTTGCCTCCGTCATCGAACAGGATCTAGTGCAAGCGAAAGTTGAACAGCAAGAAACTAAAGTCGTTGAAACTGTTCAAAAGTCCAAGGAGGAGGAGGTTCGTGAGCACCTTCGCGCCTTTACGCGCACGATTCCTATGTTTGTCATGGCCAATTCATCACGCGAAGTTATTACTATCGATAATTTTGACGATCAGATCAGTGATGAAGATTTCATCGACCTAACGAACATAACTAAGGAGGAGTTCCATAAACTCCGAGATGGTTTTGAATACACTGACGACAATGGCGAGCGCCAGCGCTTCGAGGGTGTGTTCCATAAGTACAAGTTCAATGCGTCCATTGCAGAGTTTGTGGCAGAAAAGCAAAAGCGTGCCAACTATTTTGAAACCGATGAAGATATTTTTGAGTTGATACCGAACCAAAAAAACAACCAGATCTTCACCCCCCGAAAAGTCGTTAAGATGATGGTCGATGGGCTAGAAAAAGAACAGCCAGAACTATTCCGCCGCACAGACAGTACGTTCATCGACCTGTATATGAAGTCTGGCATGTATATTACTGAAATAGTTAAGAAACTTTTCACAAATACGCGCCATAATTACAGTAGTGATGCCGAATGTCTGAAACACATACTCGAAAATCAGGTGTATGGCTTAGCGCCAACCAGTGTACTGCACGGAATCACGACGAGTTATATATTTGGGTTTGATACGGAACATACTATAAGTAGCAATAATTTTATCCAGCATGACTTATTACCACAGGCAAAAGATGGAACCGCAACAACAAAACTCGCACAATTATTTGGAAATGGAGGAAGTATGATGAAATTTGACGCTGTGGTGGGTAATCCGCCGTATCAGGATGTGGCCACGGGAGATAGTACACAAGCACCTCCTATATATCATTTATTTCTAGACTCCGCCTATCAGCTTGCTTATAGTGCATGCTTGATTAGTCCTGCTCGGTTTTTGTTCAATGCAGGGGCGACGCCTTCTGCCTGGAATAAAAAGATGCTTAATGATAATCACTTGAAGGTCTTATCTTTCGAGCAGGACAGCTCCAAGGTTTTCCCTTCCACGGATATTAAGGGAGGAGTAGTGGTTACCTTCCGTGATGCAAATAGTGACTTTGGTTCAATTGGAGTCTATACTAGTTTTCCCGAACTAAATTCTATATTGAAGAAGGTGGAATCTGTAAGCGAGCGCTCGCTCAGTGAGATTATATACGGACAAAATGCTTATCAGTTTACAAAAACTCTACATGACGAAAATCCTACAGCCAAAAGCAATATGAGCAAAGGGCATGAGCGGGACGTTATTACTAATGCATTTGAAACACTCTCATATGTCTTTTACGACCAGAAGCCTAATGACGATGAGTCATATATTCAGATTGCCGGCCGTTTGAATAACGTGCGCAAGAATAAGTTTATAAAATCTAGCTATATCAAAGCGCATGAAAATCTCAATAAATGGAAAGTTTTTATACCTAAAGCAAATGGCTCAGGAAGGCTCGGTGAAGTCTTGAGCACTCCTCTAATCGCTGAGCCTCTAGTTGGACATACCCAAACGTATGTATCTATCGGTAAGTTTGATTCGAGAGACGAGGCGGACGCCTGTATGAAGTATATAAAATCAAAATTCACACGCGCCATGCTTGGAATTCTTAAAATCACTCAAGACAATCCGGCACCTAAATGGAAGTGCGTTCCACTTCAAGACTTTACTCCAAATTCCGACATTAACTGGTCAAAATCAATCCCCGAAATCGACCAACAACTCTACCGCAAATACAACCTCTCGCCCGAAGAAATCGACTTCATCGAAACCCGCGTCAAGGCCATGGAATAAGAAATAGACCAACCTGTCTCAGGCTGGTCTATACTCGCAGAATAGTTTTACTTATCCTGTATGGCAAGGATTACAACACCAGTAGCAGCCGTTTATTTTACCACCAAGTTTTGTAACCTGGTCGGAATACAGACGAATTGCTTCTTGAACAGCTGGACCGCAACTATAATAGTCGCCGAGATATAACTTGTTATCCTCATGAGCACCATGTGCACAATTGTTAGTATGAACCTCGTAGTCACCGCTTTTTTCCTGCATATTCTTATTCATGTAGTACGTTTGTTTTTGCATAGCATCTTGCCTTCCTGTCCCGCATTCTACCCTCCAGTCGCAACGCGGAAACTTAGCCACGAAAAGAGATGCTCGAGACCTCCGATCCCACCTCGGGGAATCGCGCTACCCCTATACTATCACTGCTTTGAAACTATGTAAACAGAAAAAAGACAGAAAACATATCTATTTTGTATCATCCTATGATACAATTATACTATGAACGAGATACAACAGAGGTTGATGGACCTGGCAAAGGTACATGACATCAGGGGTATGAGGAGGGTAGATCTAAAAGAGCTGGTTGGCTGCGAGTATCCATCTCAGATCACTCATCACCTGAATCAACTATTGAAGCGCGGTGATTTAGTTAGCAAAGAGGGACGCTACGTGCCATCGCTGCGAACGAAAGCTGGCTTTTATACCGTCCCCGTGATGGGCGAAGCCGACTGCGGCGAAGCTACGAAATTTGCCGATGGTCGCGTGGTAGATAATATCATCGTATCTCCATCGATCGTAAAGAATAAAGATATCAGTAAAGTATATGCTCTTATAGCTAGGGGTGATTCTATGAACAAGGCAGATATAGACGGCTCTACGATTGAGAATGGCGACTTCGTGTTGGTGGAGAAGACTGAATCATATGAGCCAAAGCCAAACGAAATTATCGTTTCTATAATTGGCGGGCTGGCAAATATAAAGCGATTTCAACGAGAGAGTGATCGCATCGTCCTAAAGCCCGATTCTATGCGTGACGATTATTTCCCGATATTTATCGATGCAAGCGATGACTTTGCTGTCGAGGGTCGTGTAGTGGGGGTTATTAAAAAACCGCTATGAAAACCGTATTTGTATTTATCGATGCTGCAAACTTGTGGGAGGTGCAAAAAGCAAAGGCTAAGATATTAGATCTCGAAAAGCTAAAGAATTATCTGAAATCTACCCATGAAGCCAGCAAGATGAAGGTGTACTACTACGATGCCTACCCCAAGCCTGGCACACGGGATCATGACGTCGGCAATAAGCATAGGTTTTACGTCTATTTAGAGAAGGCGCTGAAGTTTGTCGTACGCAAGAAGCCGTTAAAGCAAATTAGAGTCGAAACTGAACGCGGAACTGTTGTCGAAGAAAAAGGAAACATGGACGTCGAGCTGGCGATAGATGTTGTCAATCAAGCAAAGAAGTACCACGAGGCAGTTTTGTTCTCGGGTGATTCAGACTTTCTTGCATTGATTCGATTTATCCATAGTCGCGACAAAAAAGTATACGTATACTCTTCTCGAAATAATATATCCACAGAGCTGCGCACTGGTGGTGACGGCTATACTGACATTTTGAAGATCCAAGCAGACATATGGCGTGGCGACCTGAGGCGACGTGAACGATAGTTTTTACTACATAAAAACAGCCCTCGGTTAGGAGGGCTGCTCTTGGATGTAATTCCCCGACGGTTTGAGAAAATCAACCATTGGATATCTGAATCTTAGCAAAAATCTCCCCGATTGTCAATATATGCAGAAGTTTTAAAGAGGTAGATGACGTATAATGAGAGCAGGATGAGGCCGAGAAGCGAGATTGATATCAGCGAAAACACCCTGCGCAATCGCGGGCGTGTTTTGGATATCCTTTTGGGTGACAGGACTACGCGACGAAATATCATCTGGGCTACAGACAGTTACAAAAAATACGGCAAAGATTATGCGCCCAAAAAGCAAATCAAACGTGAGCAAATTACAGGTGGCAACGGCAAGCTTATCCAGCCACGTGCCGCTAAAAGCAAAGAAGAGCAAAAATACCGCACCAGAGACAAGGCAGAAGTCTTCACGCCACTCAAAGTAGTGAAAGAAATGAACATGGCCATAGATTGGGCGAGTAAAAACTGGCCCGTTGGCCAAGATAATTGGGTAGATTACATATCCGAACGTCGACTCGAAATAACTTGTGGTGAAGCGCCGTTCATTGCTGGCCGTTACAACCCTACCGCCAACACGGGTGTTGTTATCACCCCAAAGAATCGTGTTGGGTTCTTTGACCGCAAACTTCAAGTAGTAGGTGAGTTCGCGAGTAGCAAGAAGGAGTGGCTTAAATATGCCGAACTGGCGCTCAAAGCCACCTATGGCTACGAATGGCAGGGCGACAACCTGTTAATTGCGCGCGAGAATATACTTCTGACTATCGACGATTTCTATAAAGACTTTTGTTCCAATAAGCTAGAGCTAAAATCTAAACAGAGCCTCACCGACGAGCAGCTAGAACATTTCGCCGAGATAATCAGTTGGAATATCTGGCAAATGGACGGGTTGAAATATGTAATACCATTGTCGTGCAGGCAGACGATACAAAAGCCGGACGAGGTGTCAAAAGATCAGCTACTACTCATACAAGCCGAGAAGCCGCAGAAAATAAAAATTGAGTGTGAAGGCTGCCGCATGAATAGCCCGCTAAACCATAGCGGAAGATACTCCAAAGTGATGGACTGGGAAGCTGGTAAGGCAATTCTATTTGTAAAACTTCTCGATCAGGCGGAAAGAACAAAATGATTTCTAAATCCGATTACATGCTCTTTCTCCGTCAGCCAGCCTGGCTTTGGCTGAAAAAGAATGACCCGAGCAAACTTCCACCTGTCGACGCAGCAACACAAGCAATGTTCGACGCTGGACATGCGTTTGAACCATATGTTGAGTCTTTATTTCCAGAAGGCGTGACACTCGGCTTCTCTGATTTCGATGAATACCGCTCGCTACCACTACGAACCCAGCAAGCACTTGAATCGGGTGCTCAGGTTGTATTCCAGCCTCGTTTTGAATGGAACGGATTTACTTGTATATCAGACATAGTTTCAGTCGTAGAGGGTAAGACAGTCGACCTCTACGAAATTAAATCCAGCACACGCGTTAAGTCGGATCATCTGTATGACCTTGCGTTTCAGAAGACAGTACTTGAGGGCAATGGCTTTACTGTTCGGAATGTATCGGTGATCCATGTAAATAATCAGTATGTTCGCGAGGGCGACGTTAATCCAAAAGAGCTTACGATGTTTGCTTATGTGACGGATGAGGTGAATGAAATTGCCGTGAAAACGCCAGAATACATGGAAGCGGCAAAGAAAGCCGCCGCGCAAGCAGAAATGCCCGATCCAAATCCGAAACTGGCTAAGCTTGGTTCTAGGTCGGAATGGATGAAGGTTTATGAAAATATCTTTCCGCCCGAGCCTATGGTGTGGCCAGCAGATACTCGAGCCGAAATCAACAAGCAAGAAATTGAACGCTTTTTGGGCGAACTACAGTATCCACTCTACTTCTTTGATTACGAAACAATGCAGGGCCTCGTGCCGTACTTCGATGGACAGCGACCGTACCAGCAAGTGCCGTTTCAGTATTCTCTGCATATCATCCGTGAACCTGGCGGTGAAGTAGAACATAGAGAGTATCTTCACAGAGAAAATACTAATCCAGCGCCAGACTTAGCCAAGCAGCTAGTAGAAGATATGGGTGATTCCGGCTCAATTATTACCTGGAATATGCGCTTCGAAAAATCGGTCAACGAGGAGCTAGGGCGGATGTATCCGGAATATGCTAAGCAAATTAAGGCTATCAACGAACGTGTCGTCGACCTCATGATTCCATTTAAGACAAAGTGGTATGACGATCCGCGCTGCGAGGGAAGCGCAAGCATCAAAAAAGTGTTGCCAGTCGTGTGCCCTGAGCTAAGCTACAAAGACCTTGGCATTCAAGACGGCAACTCGGCTCAACGGCTCTGGATGGAGGCGGTGCTCGATGAAACACGAGCGGACCAGAAGGATCAGATACTTGCCGACCTGACTGAATATTGCAAAATGGACACCTGGGCGATGGTGAGGATATGGCAGGAGCTGTTAATTAAAATTAAGATAGAAACAAAATGATTAAATTTAATTTTAATTAAGGCAGCACATGGCAGATATAAAGATAGACCAATCCTCTAACTCGTATTGTTTTTCAGCAGGTAGCCGCGAGCTTTTGTTGACAAAGAAAGTAAATTTTATATTTGGAAAAAACGGTACAGGCAAGAGTACGCTCGCAGACGAAATCGCTAAACAATTTTCTGATAATTACAATGTTTGTATTTTCAGGGATTTTGACGGAGTAGCCGAGAATAATAGATTGAACGCAGTAGCATTAGGTGTGGAAAACGCAAAAATTCAAATAGATATAGATAAAATAAATGAGGATATATCTGAAATTAGAAAACAGGTGGAGCAACCAGAAGATAAGGCCTTTGAGAACTTATTTACAAATACTACGAAAGCTAAAAAGAGCTTCGACGCTCATAATACAAAAATCAATAACTTTCATGCTAGTGCCGCCCAGCACATAAAAAACATAAACAATCCACCAGTGTCAAAAACAACCTACAATAGGAGCGACTTCAATGGTGAGATACCGAAAGCTAGCCTCCTTGCCGCTGATGATATCAGAAAACACAAGAATACGATCAATTCCGACAAAAAGGCTGATATAAGTAGAATTACATTTCCCGCTATTGATCTCGGCTCATACTTAAAGTCAACAAATGAAGTACTCGACTCAAGAGTGAAACCACACCAATCTATACCGGAACTAAAAGACGATCCTCTTAAACAGAACTTTGCAAAAGAGGGGGTGCGGATTCATAAGCACAGAGCGACGGAGATTTGTGCTTTTTGCGGAAATAGTATTAGTGAAGAACGATGGGCTGCTCTCGGCGACTACTTTAATACCGAAGTAAAGAGCCTAGAAGACCGCATCAAGAGCGGTATCACTAAAATTGAACACGTGATATCCGAATTAGATGATATAAAAGAGCTAGATACAGATACATTTTACAGTAAGTACGCTGATAAGGTGTATGCGCTAAATTCGAAAATAAAACTGACTATTGGGGAGTACAAAAAATTTCTTGACAGCCTAAAGACTGCGTTAGAGGAGAAAAACAAGGAATTATTCACAAAAACCCCTGCATTATGCATAGATTTGCCGGAAAACTTTAGTGGCATAAAGACGGATTCCGACCGTTTGATCAGTGAGCACAATGAACTGTCCAAGAATCTCAGGTTTGAACAGGACGAAGCTAGAGACGCACTGCGCTATCATGAAATCAAGAAGCAGCTGAATGGCTTTAATTATGAAGAAGAAACTAAGAAATTAGAAAATTTACGCACATTAAACGATAAAGCTCAAGCTGATCTTGACATCAAGAAGGCTGAATTGGACACAAAAACTAGGATACGAACCGACTTAATACTTAAAACTAAGGATGAAGAAAAGATAGCCACCAGTATAAGTAAGCTACTGAAAGGTATGGGGGTAGAATCATTCTCTCTGAAATTAGTTGATGACGGTTTTGCGGGACAGAAGGGCCAATACCAGATCGAGGGTCATGATGGGAAAATACGTCCCATTACTGACCTCAGTAGGGGCGAGAAGAATATCATAGCTTTTCTGTATTTCATGCTGAACCTTGAATCCACGGATAATGATAATAAGCCAAAAATCATCGTTCTAGACGATCCGATGACAAGTAACGATGATACGATGCAATATCTAATGATCGGAGAGGTGCAGAAGTTTTACGAAAACATAGAACAGACCAATCAATGGTTTGTCTTGCTGACCCACCACACTCACTTCTACCTTAACGTTCGCAACAATAAAGGTGCTAGATATAATTCTTACAATAAACACGGAACCTTCCATCTGTATTCAAACGGCAAATACACCACTATTAAACCAATAGTGAGTAGCAACGATGACTTTAAGACTAGTTACGAAATGCTTTGGAAGGAACTCGTATTTTTATACGAGCAAAACAAACCAGACCTAATGTTAAGTAGCTGCCGGAAGATATGTGAGACATACATGACCTTCACAAAAAAGGATCAAGTTTCTTTTTACGGCAATAACACAAACGCAAAGAAACTGTTCGATGTGAACCAGCATTCAATTGATGATTTGGAGGCGGATCTTAACGGCAGAACTAGAGAAGAGATAAAGACTATCCTCTACGGTCTATTTGAGCATAACAACGCAAGGGAACATTTCAATAGTTACTGGTACAGCTCTAATTCGGGTATGAAGTAGGTGGGTGTGATAAGTTAGCTACCTAAGTACAATTCTGGAAAGTCTAAATGTTCTTTTTTCATTTCTTAGATGACAGAAGGCTACTAAATATGCAATGCCATGTTCTTTTGTAAAGTGAGACGGTGTAATTTCTCTATATGTAATTTTCTGATTTATGTCAGTGTAAGTTATTCTAATTCGTGTATGTCCACGAATAGCACGCTCTATAGCTTGTACTGTCGGATTTGATGTAGTTTGCGAGCCGTAGTTGCTGTCGTGATTGAATGATTTATCAAAAATCTTTCGGTTATCTTTTTTCTCGTGACAGTATTTGCAAAGGGTCTGCAGGTTCTCCATGCTGTTGGTGCCGCCCTTAGAAAGCTGAACAATATGATCAACTGTAAGGTTATCTTTTCTCCTGCATGAACGACAAGTATAATTATCACGAGCGAGCACTGCTTTTCGGATTCGATCCCAACCACTTCCAGAGGCAATTCCTTTTCCTTGGATCTCGCCGTCCCATTCGTTTGTCTTTTTCGGTGAAACAGCTTTTGTGGACTGCGAAGAACCGATAGGCTTTTTGTCAAAAAGTGAGGAAATTATTCCAATACCTATTAGTAACGCTAACCACTCCATGTAGTGCTAATTATACAACGATGTCGTGGTTAAAAGTTAATTCTGGATTGTCCTTCAGTAGTATCATATAAGGCCCATTAGGGATTCTTCTTCCAATAATCTCACTATCCTTAATCTTCTTGCGAATTGTTCGTACGCTTACATTAAGCTTCGAGGCAAGAATCGTGTCGGGTATAGACCTTTCGTGCCGATAATCTCCACATAATGACCCCGGTATCTTTCGCTTATTGACCGCATCTTGGCAATTTGAGCATTTAAAACCCCATTTATCGAACAAGCCAGGTGTATCATATACGGATTTGAAACATAGCCCACATTGGCGGCTTTCGCCGTCCATAGCAAATCCTTTGGGGAAGTCTTTAAGCTTGGCAAAGCGTGCTTTTTCTCGTTGATCTATCTCAGTTAGTAAGCTAAAGTAATCAACTAACCTACGGCGCTCGTCATCCGTAAATTCGCGCTTTAACTGCTCATTATCGCTCATAACTTCACCTCCTCGTGGCTCATTATTGGTACGATCCAATTCTATACACACCGTGTCCGATTTGTAGCGTTCTACCCTTATTAAAGAGTTCGTGACCTGTAAGCGGAGCCAAAATTATATCTAAAAAGAAGTCCAGGATAACTAGACTTCTTTTTTGATGACATAATAATATTCGCTTAACTACCTATAAAAATATTGTAAGGCAAAAAACTGATTTCTACTATCAAACTATTTACTCGGCTATGACAACCAGATTGCTTGCAAAGAAGGTTGGCTTACGGTAGTCAAGCTCAGAGCTGGTAGGCTAAGTAAAGTAGTTCAGCTTAACTTTAGACCTTTGATAATAAGCCTATGAGTAAAAAGCAACGCGAAAACATCAGCTCCAGCCTCTTAATGCCTGGCTTTGCCCTGCTGCTACCGGGTATATTTTTGGCAACTGTATTCGACGGTGGTCGTATCTTCCAGATATTGGGTATTATTTTAAATAATTACTGCAAGTGCAGTTCTCGGAGCGTCAATCGGCGTACGAACAAATAGAAAAAGCTAAAACTACATTCAATCGAACCTTACGAGCAAAATTATACACAAACAAATATCCGATCTCCGATATCGATTCACTCTGCTGCGCTACTTATGTTTGGGTTATAATCACAGTATGACGAAACCGATGAATATCGCATCAATTGAGAAGGCAACAAACAAACCTTGGGAGCAATGGGTGCGCGAGCTCGACGAAAGTGGGGCAAGGGCTCTTTCTCATACCGATTTAGCTCGCAAGCTGTACGATCAGCTGAGTGGCAAACTTGAAAACCACGGATGGTGGGCGCAGGGTATTACAGTGGCGTACGAGCAGCATATCGGTAAGCGTGTACCCGGCCAGCTGTCTAATGGGCTATTCGAGCTGGCTGTATCGAAGACGGTAGCTTTGCCGCGAGACTCTATGTTCAAAAAAGCGGTAGAGTGGTTCGAAAAACAGTGCGAATTGAACGGACAAATCCCCATGAAGCCGCGTAGTAGCTCAACGCCGAAACGCAGCACATGGAGATGTAATTTTGTCGATGGGAGCAAGTTTTCTGCAACTGTTGAAGCGAGTGGAGAAAAATCAAAACTGATTCTTTCACATACCGCTATTCCTAGTAAGTCGGAGGCCGATGAATGGAAAGATTTTTGGCGCGATATTGCAGATAGATTGGCGTAGATATGAAGAACTATCTCACTAGATATCATGTGGCCATAGGTCTGGTGGCGACAGTGATCTCGCTCGGGGTTGCGATTATGTATCTTTTTGTTGTACCGATAGAGGTATCGGGAGCAAGTGAGGTGCAAAAAATTGTGCTAATGTATGGACATTCTCTTTGTTGGTTTTTATTGAGTGGAGCGGGCTTAATCTGGGCGCTCAGGGGCACGAACAGGTGGTCGACGGTGTTGTTATGCCTAGGGCTAATGGTGTACGCCGTGTTTCTCATTACGTTAGTGTCACTCGGATAACGATAGCGACATGAAACACCTTCACTATGACGCAATTATTTTACCCGGTGGCGGGGTGAGATTAGACGGTAGTATAGATGCGGCGGCGGAAGATAGGCTGGATAAGGCTATCCAGCTGTATGATATGGGGGACGCGCAACCGATTGTGGTGTGCGGATCACATGGCTACAAGGGCACCGTGCGGCCGGTGATAAGTGAGGCACGGGCGTATGCGAACTACCTAGAAGGCAAGGGTGTTGCAAGTGATGACATATACCTTGAGTCCGAATCACAAGAAACGCTAGGAAACTTCTTGTTTGCAAAGATGAATATAATTATGCACCACGAGTGGCGCAGTTTTCTTGTTATCCCCACGCAGAATCAAACGACAGAGCGAATAGCGTATCTCTTGCAAAAGATCTTTGGGCAGAACTATGACTGGGAGATACTACGCGTTGGAGAAAACAAAGACCAAGCAAATCTAGCGCGTGAAGCGAAGGCACTGCGATATACTATGGCGATCAATGGCGCGTACGCAGATGGTGACCATGAAGCTATTTACCGCGGTTTGATGGAGAGTCACCCAGCATACGGTGGGACAAAGTGGACGATAGATGAGCTCAGAGAGGAACTGAGCTAGAGGCCCGGTATAGCACTTGGTTGACAGCAAGCTACTTTATATATGACTTCGCAGTATAATATGAGTATGAATAGAATAATCATCGATGTGCGTGAGCCCTATGAGTATGAAGCAGGTCATGTAGATGGCGCATTAAATATTCCTCCCGCTGAGCTACTGGCTGGAGCGAGGCAGCTTGATGGTGTGGCAAAAGACGCAGAACTCGTGCTTTATTGTAAGACGGGAAGCCGGTCTAATGTAGGTATCCAGATTCTTCAAAACCTAGGGTTTACGAACCTCGTGAATGGCCTTAATGCTGGTCAGGTTGAAAAGAAATATAATAAGTAAGGATATATTTCTAGGAAGTGCATATGACATATATTCCAAAGACGAAAAAAACGAACCAACGCGTCGACGAATTTTTGGCATCGATAGGACCGAAGCGACGCGATGAGGCGAATCGGCTCATAGAGATGATGGAGCGCGTGTCGGGTGAGCTTCCCGGCATGTGGGGCCCGAGTATGATAGGCTTCGGCACCTACCACTATGTGAGCAAAAGCAAGATTGAGGCGGATTGGTTCAAGATAGGGTTTAGTCCTCGCGCTGCGAAGATTTCACTCTACGTTTCGTGCGATGCGGACGAATTTGACGAGCAGCTACAAAGACTCGGCAAACACACTAGAGGTAAGGGTTGCGTATACGTGAATAAATTGGAAGATATCGATATTCAATTATTAGAAGAAATCGTACGCTATGCATATGAGCACACCACTGATTTTGATGCGAGTAAGTAGCAGTCGTGTCGATGTAGTATGGCGTGTGTCCAGCGTACTCGGTAGAGTGCAGCTGGACGCACAGTGCTGTACTACAAAGTAGCTTTGGCTACAACGGTGCGAATAGCTTGCTCCGCACTACCTTTAAGCTCGGTGATATACCAAGCGCTTGGGAAAATAGACTGATTTTCCTCTGCGAGTGATGCAACGTCTACGGATTCTGTGATGCCAAACGATATTAGGGTGTCTTTTCTGAAAAAACATAGCACAGCGCTATCTTTCGTTTTTGCGTATCCGGGCATGCCGTACCACAGACGAGGATATAGCGCTGGATTTGCCTGCATGATGAGTTCGTGTAGGCGAGTGGCCTCGGGAAAGCCGTGCTGCGTGTAGTGATCAATTTTAGCGAGCACGTCGTTCTTTTGATCCTCACTAGTAACGCTTCTTCTAGATGTTGACATAGAAGTCTCCTTATAATTTAAGAGATTAGTAATTAGTGTGGATCAGGATGAGAAACTCAACTTAATCAGTAGGTATACTATACTATTGTTTGTATAATTTCTCTACTTCTTTGTGTTGCGTCCTTCGAGTTCTTTAAACTCTTGCTCGAACTCCCGTGTATGGATATCGCTATGTTCTTGTGCGACACCTCGCCGCTCCAACATCAAGACGATAACAAAGCCGATGAGGCCAAGCAAGATTGCCCACACGAGTGAAAGCTCGAGTGCGGGCAGCATGTTGGCCGTAGCGCCACTGGCGTCGGTAGACTGCCATGGCCATATCTTGCGCAGTGAACCGGCCATCACGCCTATCAAAAATGCGATAACCGCAAAATGATAATGCTTGAGCAACCATGTGAGTAGGCGAACGAACAAGGCAAGTCCGATGATAGCTCCTGCGGCAAATATCGCCAAGAGCGCAATATCACGGTCTGCGACAGCTTTGATGATGATTTCGTATTGACCGAGCAGCACCATAATGAGCGAGCCCGATATGCCAGGAAGTATCATGGCAGTGATGGCGATGACGCCCGTACCGAATACAGCGAGTGGTGCCGCACTACCGCCAATAGCGGGCAGGCCGACTATTATAAAGGTGAGTACAAACCCTATCAATAATAGTAATGTACGGTTGAGTGTCCATGTGGTAATGCGCCGCGATACCACGTAGGCGGAGCCCAGCACTAAGCCAAAGAATAGCGACCACACAAGCACTGCCTGCGTATCGAGCAGGTACGATACGATATGCACTAAACCAAAGATTGCACCCGCGATGCCCGCACCGAGGGGCAGGAGGAAGCCGAAAGGTATTAAGCCAAATGCTTGTGTGAATTTACCGCTCAGCAGTAACTTCGGAACACGCCCCGTCATGAGCTTGATAGAGTATAGTAGCTCGTCGTAAATACCGAACAAAAACGCTATCGTGCCGCCAGACACTCCTGGTATTAGATCGGCAATTCCCATGGTTACGCCGGTAAAAAATAAGCGTATTCTGCTTTTATCGCTGTTGGATTCGTGTGTTGCGTGTGTGGACATAGTACTACACAGTATACTCTGAAAATGAGAGTGCCGCCATGTTGCTTCACGGCTTTTGTATTGTGGCGCGGGAGAGTCTGGTAACTTTTTAAAATGAACAAAATATGATATAATTATATTAGCTAAATCATTATAGATACATCTTTTGGCAATTTGCTTACTCTTATTTTTTAGCTCCATAACAAAGGAGTATTGCATGATTTCATTTGTATGGCCATCTGGCGAGGCGATGCTGGCTGGCACGGGAGGATCGGAAACATTCACCGCAGGTCACGTACGTGAACTTGTGAGCAGGGGGATTGACGCGCAGGTTGTTATTATCGGTACTGCGGCCACTCAAACTCGGCAAGACTTTCCTGGTCTGCCAATTGTTGGTTTGTTGCATGAGAAAGAGCTCAGTGACCTACCGGGTACTGTAGTGTTTGTTAATCAGGCGTACGATGTGCCGACCAAAAACAAAGCAGTTATTATATTGCACTGCGCTGTTCCCTCCAGGCTTGAGCAAAGAGAAAGAAAAAAAGATACCGTTGGCAAAACCATCATCGCTACTAGTGTATATAACGCGCAGCAATGGGCACTGTATCTAAAAATTCCTAGTAGCGACATTGATGTTGTGATGCCGTTTGCCGACCCTCGCTATGGTGTTACTGCACGCTCTATGCCAACGCAAAAAGTGAGAGTTCTTTATGCGGGCAGGTTGCATCCAGAAAAAGGTATTTACACGATACTCGAGATGCTCCAGCACTACCGAATGAAGATGCTCGATGTTCATATGAGCATCGTGATGGCAGGCCTCCATGTCGAAGAGGGACGCACAATTGCACATATGCTGCGGGATTATCAACACGCCGAACTGATAGGCTCGCAAAAAACCGTCGGGTCTATGGCGGACTTGCTTGCTCGTACCGATATATTATTGATGCCATCTGTATTTGCCGAACCATTCGGTATGCTGTCTGTCGAAGCCCAACACAGCGGGTGTCGCGTTATCGCAAGTAGTCTCGGTGGGCTTCCCGAGACAAATTGTGGGCTCCTTACGTTGGTCGAAGAGCGCAATCCGCAGGCGCTCATCACCGCTATTGGAGAGGCGGTAGCACTCGGGCTTTCAACTACAAAAGAGCGAAAAGCCGCCGTACATGAATTTACGCTTAGTCGGTCTGTGGACTCGCTGCTCAAATACTTGCCCAGTGAAACCACGGCGCGGTAGCCGTATACACTCTATTTCCTTGCTTTTGAAGTGCTTCGTGACGCCCTAAACCATCTAATAGCTTGTAGTATGAACGGCAACGCTTTAAGTAGCATCATGAATTTAGATTTATTTTTAGCCATGCTTTAGATCTCCCCGTGTTTTATCTGTTAATTCTGAGACTTTCTGTTGGGTTTCGGCTACTTTATGCTCGGCTGTTAGCTGTTCATCTTGAGCTTTGTGTCGCACTTCACTTGCAAGTTCCTCGGCTTTTTGGTGAACAGATTGACGAGACTTTTGTGAACTCTGCTGAACCTCATGAGCTTTTGAGTGTGCTGCAGATTCTAGCTCATCGGCCTTCTTTGCTACGTCATGCTTTAGTTCATTTGCTGTGGTGCGAACTTCGTCGGTCTTCTGCTCAATCGTATCACGAGTTTCTTCGGCTTGTTCGCGAGCTTCTTTGCGGATTTCGCTCGCCTTGAGCTTTGCCTGATCGGAAAAATCGTTCGATTTCTGTCTGACAGTTTCCGCCGCATCGATTGCTGCTTCACGTGTTTCAGCGCTTTTCTCGACTAGTGTATCTCGAGCTTCTTCTGCTTTGTCTGTCGCGTTATCGCGAAACTCAATTGCCTTTTCTTTTGCAGTTGCCGAAGCCTCTTTTGCAGTAGCTGCTGTTTTTTCGGCCGCTTCTTGGACATTTTCTTTGGCATTATTAAATACGCCCTTAAGTCCACCTTCTTCGCCTTGTTCTTCGAGCTCCATTTCGATGTAGGTGCTGACTATTGTTGTATCTGCGCCAATTGTGACAATGTCAGAGGGTTTAATCGACTTTTTACCTTCGGCTAGTGTTTTGAGACCACCCTGTGAAACTTCCATCGAATCGACCATACCATCCGTAGATTCAAAATGTATATCGGTCACTCGCCCAAGTTCTTTTCCGTCGACTGTTAGTACATTTGTCTTCACGAGATGCTTGTTGGAGTTAGAGATTGATCGAACGTCGTCGCCTAGGTCGTTGATAGATTGAATGGCACTGATGCTTGGTATAATCACCGCGTCTTCGCCAATATTACGAACGTCGTCCATGTGGATTGCCTTCGCTGAGGAAAATATTCCGCCGCTATCTACAAGCAGTGCTACTATGCGGTGGTTTGTAGGGTCGTAGGCTATGTCATCGACTGTTTCGACGATCCTTCCAGTGTCGACGGTCACTACATTTAGGCCTATGACGTCTTTTCCTTTGATAATCATATTTACGCATCCTCCTTTAGGTTTGTGGGGAGTGTTTTAATAAAGTTCTTTTTGCGTTTTTTCAACGCGACGGTGACAACGATCAGCGCAACTATCACAACAGCGGCTACAAGAGCAAGAGTCATAAGGTCGTTTATGTCGATGATTACCTGATCGCCTTTTACCTGAATAAAATTATTTTGCACGCTATCATATTCCTTTCTTTGTTTAGCACATACTCACTATAAGACGACAGTATATTGTAACTCTGTAACATATTTCACATAAATCAATAGATTGTTAAGTTGGTTAATTTTCAGATATGCATGCTAGTATTACAAAATCATTTATTTTGTGACATTTTTCACAGCAAGATAGTTTTCAAAGCTTTATTGTAGTGACATAACGTAAGAAAGGATTAAATATATGTTAAATTTCATTGCATGGATCGTAGTTGGTGGACTTGCCGGATGGATCGCATCAAAGATTATGAAAACTGATGCATCTATGGGTGTCGGCCTCAATATCATAGTGGGTGTTATTGGTGCAGTAATCGGTGGGTGGGTCGTAAGTTTCCTACTCGATGCCGATCCTGAGCTCTTTAGCATCGGTGGTTTCGTAACCGCTATTCTCGGTTCAGTTATCTTGCTTGCAATCGTAAAAGCATTAACTGGACGCAAGTAGTTTAGTTACGCTGGTGCACCAATGTGCACAATACAGGAGCTAGCGACGGCTCCTGTATTTTTTGCACATATGATTATATAATTAACAATGAAACTAAGTATCAACAGCTTGACCGGACAGCCAAAAAGATGGTAGCTGCTGTGATAATGAAAGTCACAACTTACTATGCCAGAAACATTAGATTACGCCTCAATCTTCAATATATTGCCCGAGCAGTATGTTGTATTTGATCCAAAAGATCGTGATTTTGTGATGGTGGCGGCAAGTAACGAATACCTGCATATAACAGGTAAGCGACGCAAAGACGTTATTGGCAAAAAATTATTCGACGTATTTCCCGATACATCCGAGCTCGCCGTCAAGACGGGGCAAGGTGAACTCTCGAAATCGCTGGAAGCCGTACTGCGGACTCACGAGCCTGATAGTACTGGTTTGATCCGTTATGATTTGGCTGACAAAACAGGTGATATGCAGGTACGTTTCTGGCGCGCAACGCACTACCCTATTATTAAGGGGGGCAAATGTGTAGCGATTATCCAGTCTACGGCAGATGTCACTGAGCTCGTTAAATCAAACGAACAACTCAAACTCGCCAACCTAAAGCTTGAAGAAGCTATGGTGACGGGTCTGATTGGATCGTGGTCGTGGGATATACAAAAAGATGTGGTGACTGCAGACAAGGGGCTCGCAAATCTTTTTGGGGTTTCGCAGAGTAAGGCACTAGAAGGTTTGCCGCTTAAGACATTTATCGACTCTATCTATAAAGAAGATCGCACACATGTTTCTGCCCTTATAGAGGAGACACTAAAAAACGGCAAAGATTTTGAAAGCGAGTACCGCACCATCGACAGCGAAGGGAATATCCGCTGGGTTATTGCCCGCGGGCGCGTAGAGCGAAATGCTGAGGGTGCGGCCGTACAGTTTCCTGGTGTGATGATTGACATATCGTCACGTAAACACGCCGAAGAAAAACTAAAAGATAGCGAAGAGCGACTCCGATTTATGGCAGATACCATGCCGCAACTCGTGTGGATTACGCGACCCGATGGCTATCACGAATACTATAACCGGCACTGGTACGAATACACTGGTACCCAGGAAGGTGACACTGACGGCGAAGGATGGAACAATCTCTTTCACGCAGATGATCAAGCCGAGGCACGCAAGACGTGGCTAAAATCTCTTAAGACGGGCGAGCCGTACGAGATGAAATATCGACTATACAATGCGAAGACGAATCAGTATCGCTGGGTTATTGGTCGGGCACTCCCCTACAAGAACGATAAAAATGAAATCGTGAAATGGTACGGTACGTGTACCGACATAGACGACTCTATCAAAGAGATTGAAAAAAGGAAAAAACTAGAAACACAGCTGCAGCTGGAAAAAGAGCGGCTTGAATCCCGTGTGGCTGAACGTACTTCGCAACTCAAGCTGACAAACGAAGGTCTGAGAGACGAGATAAAAAAGCGTCAAGATGTCGAGCAGAAGCTACGACAGTATGGCGATGAGCTCAAGCGTAGTAACAAAGAGCTTGAGGAATTTGCATATGTTTCTTCGCACGATTTGCAAGAGCCACTCCGCAAGATTCAAGCGTTTGGCGACCTACTTGTCAGCGAGTATTCTGAAGGGCTTGGCGATGGTAATGAATACCTGTCTCGCATCCAGAGTTCGGCTAGCAGAATGAGCAAACTGATTGAAGATCTATTGGCGTTTTCTCGCGTGACAACTAAGCCGGCTGTCACGTCTAACGTCGATCTTAATGAAGTACTGGCCGACACTACTGCGGATATCGAAGAGCGTATCAAACGCGAGCACGGAAAAGTGGTGATTAAATCTACGCTTCCTGTAGTGTGCGCCGACGAAACACACATGCGCCAATTGTTTCAAAACGTCATATCAAACGCCCTCAAGTTTCATGCACCAGACCGTGACCCAGTGATCGAGATTGACTACACAAGTGACGATAAATATCATAAGATTTCCGTCAAAGATAATGGTATCGGTATCGATGATAAATACCAACAGAAAATATTCGCAGTGTTTCAACGTCTTCATGCGAAGCAAGCATTCGAAGGCACAGGTATCGGACTGGCGGTATGCAAAAAAATCGTAGAGCGATATAATGGAAATATTGAGGTAACTAGCAAACTTAACAAAGGAACAATCTTTACGGTAAACTTACCGAAAGGAGATTGAGGTATTATATGAGCACATACAACGACCCAATGGTTATCTTGATGGCAGACGACGACGATGATGACTATATGCTGACAAAAAAAGCGCTTAAAGAAAGCAAGCTGCTTAACGACTTGGTGCGCGTGAGCGACGGCGAAGAATTGCTAGACTACTTGTTGAAGCGAGGTGAGTACGAACATAAGCCAACACCACGCCCTGGTATTATCTTGCTCGATCTCAATATGCCGCGAAAAGATGGACGTGAAGCACTCAAAGAGATTAAAGAGCATGAAGCACTTCGTGATATACCAGTGGTGGTGTTTACGACCTCTAAGGCAGAAGAGGATATATACCGTTCGTACAAGCTTGGTGTCAATTCGTTTGTGACGAAACCAGTCACCTTCAATAGCCTGCTTGATGTCATGAATTCGCTTGGCCGATACTGGTTTGAAATAGTAGAGCTGCCAAAGCATGATACCAAATAGCATCCCCGATGTTATTCGTGTACTGCTGGTAGACGACGACGAAGAAGACTATCTTATTATTAAACATCTTTTTGCGTCGATGAAATCTATCGACAGCAAGCTTGAGTGGGTGTCGTCGAGCGACGAGGCTATCGAAAAGATTTGCGCTGCAGCACACGATATCTACTTGATAGATTACCGTATCGATGGTCGTACTGGCCTCGATGTACTGCAAGAAGTTCGCGCAATAGAGAGGCTTGAGCCATTTATACTACTTACGGGAGTAGGAGATTTGGATATTGAACGAGAGTCGCTGCAACTAGCGGCGTCTGACTATCTGGTGAAGAAAAACCTCACAAGTGAAAGCCTTGCTCGAGCGTTGTATTATGCGCTTGGCCGTAAAGAGCAAGAAAAACAGAAGATCAATCACCTACTTGAAATCAACAGAAGCAAAGATGAGTTTATATCCATCGCTTCTCACCAGTTGCGAACACCGGTAACCACCGTGAAGCAATACATAGCTATGGTGCTCGATGGACATGCGGGCGACCTGAGCGAGAAGCAACAACGGTTTTTGGACAAGGCGTATAAAAGCAACGAACGGCAATTGTCGATCATTAATAACTTGCTTAAGGTGGCGCAAGTGGATTCTGGCGCGTATAATCTTGCTAGGCAGCGCATCGATGTGTCGGAGATAGTGAAAAGCGCAGCAGAAGATTTTACTCCAATATTTGCGAGTAACAATCAAGCAATCTCCAGTAGCTACGATATAAAAGCAGAGGGAATGGTAGATGAAAGCGCTATTCGTATGATTATCGATAATTTGCTAGAAAATGCGTGTAAGTATTCTAGGCCACAGTCGAATACACATATAGCAGTTGCGCTGAATTTCGGCATGATAGAAGTGAGCATAGAGGACCACGGCGTCGGTGTGAGTGAGCCCGACAAACTGTTTAAGAAGTTTTCTCGTATCGAAAACGAACTTTCAACAGAAGTCGGTGGTACAGGACTAGGGCTGTATTGGGCACAATCTGTAGCACGACTCCACGGCGGTGACTTGGTATACGAGGCGCATGATACTGGGTCGAAGTTTAAGCTATTATTGCCAAGTGTGAAATAAATTACATCTTAGTCTTTAATACTTCATGTATTATAAATGATGATATGAATAAAAAATCTGTGTTAATTGTAGAAGACGACGTCGATTTACGAGAGGCGTATGTCATGATTCTTGAGTCTGAGAACATTGATGTGCATGCTGCTGAAAATGGAAAAGTGGCCCTCGACCTATTGGCCGAAAAAGGCGACCCCGGCATAATATTTTTAGATCTTCGCATGCCAGTCATGAACGGAATTGAGTTTCTCGAAGCCTATAAGCCTGAGCTGCATGAAGACACTCACGTGGTGGTCTTTTCCAACTATGATGCCAAGAAAGAAATCGACGATGCGTACGACCTAGGGGCGGAGCGATATGTGCTCAAGGCTAGGGCTGCACCAAAAGAGCTTATTCGAATCGTACGAACTATTTTAGCGTAGCATCTACAGTGTGACGTCACGAAACGCGTCTTCGCCAATGTAGTTCTCGAGCATGTCCTTGCACACTTTGTAGTTTGAGCCGCTGTATTTGATGATGCCTTGCTTTTGAAGGTGTAGGAGTATCTTTGTAGTGCTTTCACGGCTCAGGCCTACGAGTCCAGCGATAAGATTATGCTTGAGGGGGATGTCTATCGTATGAAATGAATCGTTATCGGCTTTAGTGCCGTAGCGGAACACAAGATAGTAGAGCGTAAAGGCAACTTTTTCTTCTGCTCGCGACTGCTCAAGTCCGTTAACTCTGAGCATTGCTGCGGTATGGTCGGTACTAAGTGTGTGAAACATTGAGAGTAGGGCCTCTGGATCTTTGAGGACATGAGTTTCAAAATCTTCGCGGCTAAACTGTAGTGTTCGTACGTCTGTCACCGCCTCATAGTAAAACAGAGAGTTGGAGGTGGTGCCCATGAGCCAAGATAGCGGTAAGATGTCGCCTTTTGTAAAAAAGGCTATTGTACGCTCTTCGCCAGATGTAGTGATAGTGTATGAGCGAATGATACCGTCGGAAACCATAACTCCTCTGCGGGGTGCTTCGCCTTGGAAAAACACATTCGCGCCTTTTTTGTAGGCGCGCGGCTGAGAAAACGGCCTGATTTTTTTGTGCGGCGAAGTCATGCTACTAGTATACCACTCTGTGAGTGTGAAATTTATCACAGTATATGTGTGAACACCAACACATAAGCGTCTTGAGCTTCGTTTTACAATTAGAGTACAAAAGAATTAATGGTGGAGGGGCAAAATTATGAAACAAAGTTCACGCAGCGTTGATGTCCGCATCAAAGGTTTTATGCGCAAGAAAATGACAGAATTTCCAGAACTGAAACAGAAGTATGGTCCTGCAGTATGGGACGTCCAGCGAGGATACTTCTTCGAAAACCTAGTAACTAAATTTACAAAGAGGGTATAAGTTGATGTCACGAACATTACGATTTCAAAAGTCAGCAGACAAAATAAAGAATGGCTTAAAGCCGTATAGGCGCTGGAAGCTTTCGTCATTGCGCGACAGATACGAAAAAGCACTCAGAGTAGATGAGTGGTATATAGAAACGCCGTTCCGTAACGAGCTGCGATCCCAGAGGGGCGTCGGTAGCAAAGACCGCATGCAAACAAGCTAGCGAATGCTACAAAGAGTTGATGCGCTGTATATACGTGTCAACGTCGAATTTTTTACGCAAACCCGAACTGTTCATATAGCGTACTTTTCCATATACCGGGCGCTCAAACCATGGCCTATCGTGTAGTCCATAGGTCGACCACAGTATATACGGTCTGACATTAGTATCAAACCAGGGGAGAGTCAGATTGTTGAGATGACGGTCTCTAACCTCACGGAAGAGGCAATTGAGATACGCCCTACTACCAATGACTTCATTGCCGGAGATGAGAACGGTACACCGGCACTTATCCTCGATGAAAACGAATTTGCCCCAACTCATAGCTTGAAGCGTTTTATGGCTCCACTTGAGAATGTCACAATTCCGGCAGGTGAGGCTGCGAAAGTGGAAGTACTTATTGAAGTGCCAGCAGATGCTCAAGCCGGTGGCTATTTCGGTGCTGTCCGCTTTGCCCCTGCTGGCACAGAAGACGGTAGCCAGGTCAACCTTAATGCAAGCGTCGCATCACTCATACTATTAACTGTTCCTGGTGATATTGTTGAAAAACTTCAGCTGACAGATTTTAACATCACGCAAGACGGTACTACCAAGCCGTTTTACTACGATGGAAAAGATATGATTGCAGGAGTTCGCTTTGAAAACACCGGCAACTTGCAACTTGCGCCATTTGGAAAAGTATCTGTACTTCGTGGTAACGATGTAGTCTATGATGTTGATTTCAATGATAAAGAGATCAAAGATATGATACTTCCAGACAGTGCGCGCAAATGGGATGTACCGCTTAAGGGAATAGATAGATTCGGCAAGTATACTGTCATGAGTACATTTACCTATGGTACGCAAAATCAGACTATCGAAGTCTCGAAAACATTCTGGGTTATTCCGATGAGCTTCATACTCGCGGCAATCGCAGGAGTGCTGCTAGTGGTCGGCATCATCGCACTTGTTGTCTGGCTAGTGATGCGTAAACGCAAAAATCATCAGGCTCGCAAAAGCCATACTCGCGGCGTCGGTCGATAGACCTGACTGTTCTGTACAAAATAGCCACCCTTCGCTAAGGGTGGCTATTTATTGCAAAAAATTAAGGGTTTGGTGGTTACTTACGTGCCGTTTCGCTCGCGGTGGATACAACCAGGCCAGCAGCATGGTCGTCGTTTGCCCTCTGCGAGTTCGGTATGCGTGCGCGAGACGCGTCGAGCACGTGTCTCTATGAGTTTCGCAGACTCAACCCAGCATATCCATTCGTTTCGGGCGAGTGGCGTGATATCCTGCCATGCAGCAAGTGAGTCTGTGTCTGCGAGGAGAGCATCGTGTAGGTCGCGAGGCATAGTATGAACGGTGCCGGCTGGTATGTTCGTATGTGTCATGATGAACAGTATAGCGCATGCGCGGAGAAGTAGTCCTGCTGTGAGGCAGCGAATACGGTACAATACGAATATGAAACTTTTATCCGACCAGGTGAGTGAGCGCGAGATTCAGATTATACTACGTGAGCTTGCAACTACTACTGCTGTAGAGGGTGACGTGGTGGAGTTTGGCTGCTACGTGGGTACTACAAGCGTACATCTGGCGAAAGCCCTGCAGTCTAGCCAGAAGCGGCTGTATCTGTATGATTCTTTTGCTGGTTTGCCGGAAAAAAGAACCGAAGACATGAGTCCGGCGGGTGAACAGTTTAAGACGGGTGAACTTCTGGCATCTAAGAAAGAACTGATACGCAACCTTAAGCAGACCGGCGTGCCGATGCCGCGCATCAAAAAAGCATGGTTTTCTGAGCTGACGAGCGACGAAGTTCCGCACGAGATTTCGTTTGCGTTTTTGGACGGAGATTATTACGATTCAGTGCGTGACCCGCTGCGTCTGATATGGCCATATCTCTCTGCCTGCGCCGTAGTGGTTGTCGATGATTATGCAAACGAAGCACTGCCCGGCGCCGCAAAAGCAGTAGACGAATGGCGCCGAACTCACGAGCTGCGAGCGTTTCAAGTGGAGGCTTCGCTAGCCATCATGAAGCTCTAATCCTTGCAAATATATGCAAAAAATGATAAAACATATATAAGTATAAATAGCAATTAACATGAGAGGTGGGTCAGTCATGATTTCATATCTGCGCGCCACACATTATCGCCCTGCGATCAAACAAATAGATGAGCTGCAGCCGGGCAGCTGGATACGCTCCGAGCGACCAAACGAAGACGAGAAACAGCAGCTATTAAAGTTGGGTATCGATGCCGACGTACTCGCCGATGCACTCGATCCACACGAAGTGCCGCGCGTGCAGCTGGAAGATGGCTGG
The DNA here is from genome assembly GCA_001003725.1 of Candidatus Saccharibacteria bacterium GW2011_GWC2_48_9. Lineage (GTDB taxonomy): Bacteria > Patescibacteriota > Saccharimonadia > Saccharimonadales > Saccharimonadaceae > Mycosynbacter. Next base: position 32,354 of record LCPR01000003.1, on the reverse strand, counting down.
ACGTATTTCATCACACGGTTGCCAGATACCGACGACGAGTTCAATGATTATACGACACCTATCTTGTTTGGCCTCGGTGACAAATATATCGTGACGGTCAGCCGCGATAGCTTGGGTCGTTTGTGGCAACCGTTTATCGATCGTACGCTCGCCCCAACCACCCAAAAGACAAAACTCTTCATGCACATGCTCGAGGCAATCTCTCGTCAGTATCAGACTCGTATCGCTGCTATCAATCGCCAAATGCGCGCTACAAACAGCAGCGTCCATGCGCTCAAAGCGAGTGATATCGCTACAATCACGGAATATGAGCGTAAACTCAACGACTATCTCGATGCGTTGCTGCCCACCAATACTGCTCTCGAGAAAATCCTGAGCGGAAAAATGCTTAAGCTTTACGAGGACGACCGAGACCAAGTAGAAGATTTGTCGATTGATTTCGAGCAGCTTATCGCGCGGTGTAAGAGCCTGCTGCGAACTATCACCAACTTGCGCGACTCGTATCGTGCAGTCATGGATACGCGCCTCAACGAGACTATTCGCTTGCTCACTGTCATCACATTGACATTTACTATTCCAACCATGTTTGCGGGGCTGTACGGTATGAACGTAGATTTGCCCGGCGACGAAGCCTCGCCGTATATGTTTTGGGTGATTATCGCTATTAGTCTTACTATTTCATTGGTGTTGGGTGTGTATTTCCTGCGTAAGCGTTAAGATGATACAATCGAGCACAGAATGAAGCGCAGTAAACTAGGTATATTGTTCATCGGGATAGTGTCGGCGATAGCCGCGACTATAGGCTATGCACGCAAAAAAAAGACTCGTCACTACAAGTGGCCGCAAGTGAATTTTTCGTGGTCGGGTGTGCGCCGTACAATCTTTGGTCTGATGGATGACATGAATACGCACAATACTGGCGTGTTGGCGGCAGGTATTTCGTACAATGCATCACTTGCGTTTTTCCCTATCTTTGCCGCCTCGTTGGCAATCGCAACCATTGCTATATCACCAGAGCAGGCGACTACTGCAATCGAGACGGTCAACCAGTACCTTCCGCGTGATATTGCGGGTCTCGTGTCTTCGCAGCTGGAGGCTCAGGCGGGTCGTTACGGTAGCAACGTAATCATAGCTGTCATTGCCATCACTATCTCGCTCATAGGTGCGTCTGCGGCGGTTGAGAACACAATCCGCTCGTTAAACGCTGTGTACGGCGTCGTGGAATCACGTAATATCGTGAAGATGCGTATTATCAGTCTTGCGCTGCTACTATGTGGACTCGTGCTAATGGGGCTCATTGCTGGTCTATTGGTTGTCGACGATTATATGATCGCCTGGGGAGTTCCGGTATGGTTGGTAGATCTTGTTGGTACGCTCCGCTGGCCACTTCTATTTGTGATAATGAGTTTCGCGTTCGCATCACTATATCGCTATGGGCCAAATCGCCCCAAGGCCAGGTGGCGATGGGCGAGCTGGGGCGCTGTGGTGGCGACGTTGCTGTGGCTTGTAATTACTTCTATTCTTTACGCATATACACGTTATTTTCCTTCGTTCAGCGAATCGTACACGTTGTTCGCAGGTATTGTAGTGCTGATGATATGGTTTAACCTCAGCGCAACTGCGCTACTCATAGGCGGACATATCAATGTCAGGCTTGAGCGGCACACCGGTCTTCGATTTAAATAAGCTGTAAGTGTAATACTTTTGAACAAGAAGGTGGTGGGTCTCGACATACTTGACATACATTTCATACTTTTGATACTATAGTAGTAACGAAAGGAATCTTGTTATGGGAATACATACAAAAAAATTGTATGGTACGGCTACCGTGGGTTCAAAAGGCCAGGTTGTTATACCATCTGAAGCTCGCGAAGAGTTAGATATTAAACCAGGAGATCGCCTCTATGTAGTAGATGCGATGAGTGGCAGTGGTGTCGTACTGCTCAAAGAAGAGCGTTTGCAAGAAATGGTGGCTCGCATGACAGAGCAAATAGATGAGATTCGTGCGCTTGCTGAAAACGACGAGACTGAGAGTGTAAAGTAATGCAGCACCATCTTCCGCTGCGTAACAAACTGATCATCATGTTCAGTGTGATGGCCAGTCTTTTTTTGGTGGCACTCGACCAGACTATTATCTCGACAGCACTAAGTACGATTGTCGATGAGTTTAATGCCTACAGCTCGCTCAGCTGGATAGTAACCGCCTATTTACTCACGACTACTGTGACTGTGCCGATAGCAGGTAAGCTCTCGGACATGTACGGCCGCAAGATGCTGCTACTGATAGGTGTTGGTATTTTCGGTGCGGCCTCTTTGATGAGCGGACTCGCCGGTGACGTCAACCAGTTGATACTATGGCGTGCGGTGCAGGGTATTGGTGGTGGTATCATCACGGCCAACGCGTTCACCATAATTGGCGACTTATTTGCGGCTCGAGAACGTGGCAAATGGCAGGGGCTATTCGGCGCGGTATTCGGCCTGAGTTCTATTGTTGGCCCACTGCTTGGTGGCTGGCTAACAGATAGTAATATGTTGTTTGGACTAACGACCGACTGGCGCTGGACCTTCTATATTAACGTGCCAATTGCGATTGCTGCGTTTGTGTTGATAGCGATGTTCTGTCCGCTGCTTCGCCATGATAAGAAGCCAGTGGTTGACTATGTCGGAGCTATATTGCTTACCGTCGCGCTGGGTACGCTGGTACTGGCAGTCGACAACACAGATAAGATATTTGCTGGTCTGCTCGACACAACTGGCATGTCGCTAGAGGTGCTGCGTGTCATCATGGCTACCATTGTTGTAGTGGCAACAGGCCTGTTCGTATATGTGCAGCGTCGGGTGCGAGAGCCAATCTTGCCACTCAGGTTTTTCCAGAACCGCAACTTCGTGCTCATCATGGGCATCGCCACGTTGTTTGGTGCGGCGTTCATGGGGTCGATCTTGTATCTGACACAGTTCAACCAACAGGTGTTCGGTGCCTCTCCGACCGACTCTGGCTTGATGCTGCTACCAATGATCGCTGGCTTGATGGTAACATCCATTACCTCTGGGCAGATCATCTCTAGGACGGGGCACTACAAGATATTCATGCAAGTGGGTATAGTGGTCGCGACAATCATGGTATTTGCAATGTCGACGCTTACTCCGGAAAGCACCTATCTGTTCGAAGCGATATTAATGGTGTTGCTCGGTGCCGGACTTGGTGTTGTCATGCCGGTGATGAACCTCGCAGTGCAAAATGAGTTCAAGCAGCACGACCTTGGCGTCGCTACTAGTTCAAGTCAGCTGTTTCGCAGTCTTGGTTCTACAGTGGGCGTCGCGGTGTTTGGGGCTATGTTAACGGCAGGTTTAGCGAGCGGTTTAAATGGCGTGGGTAACGATCCATACATAAAAATGTTGAGCGGCAACGAGCAGGTACGGCAATACGGTGACCTCTCAAAATCTGACACACTCCTGAGTCTTAATATGCCGCAGACAAAAGAGCAAATTACCGCTGGTTTTGAAAAGAACATTGAACAGCTACCACCCGCGGAGCGAGACCGCGCGCAGCAGCGTTTTGACGACGCGCAGTCTGACTTCTCATACGAGGTTACGCACGCATTTAGCGATAGCTTGCAGCATATTTTCCGTATATCGGCCGTACTTATGCTTGTTGCTGCAGTACTTGTCTTTATGATAAAGGAAAAGCCCCTGCGTGCTGCTTCACCCGAGCAAACTCCCGGGGCAGAGTAAGGTATTTGTGGTATATTTCGCTTGCGCTTTAGGTAAGGGTAGGGTATGCTAGAAATAAGCAGAAGCAATGTGTTTATTAAGTAATTATTGACACATTACTTCCTCCTTGATACTATAGATTTTGTGTTCCGTGCCAAAACAACACAGAAACTTTATGGCAACCTAAAGGTCGAATGCGCGGAGCTGCACTTAACAAGGAGATTACACATGCCAATCGCAGTCGATTTTGTTTCGTCTAGAACCAAAAAGATCGCAGTGACAGTAGAACCCGCCCAATGGCAGATCTACATAGCGCACTAGGCGTGGGCTAAATAACCCCCTCTCATCCGAGAGGGGGTTATTTTATAGCAAGCTTGTTCGGTCGTAGTGCTATTCGTCTTCTTTGTCAGTAGAAACGCCAGATTCTTTAAGCGCGGCGTCTAGTGTGCCGCGAATTGCTTCTGTCGAGTTGTATTTATCGGTAGCGATCATCTCGCCGTTGATAAACATCGAAGGCGTACCGGTGACACCATTGTCTTTACCGAGCGACTGGTCGAAGTTTATTTTCTGAGACACGCTGCTACTTGTGACATCTTCGCGGAATTTGTTAATGTCGAGCTTTAGTTCTTGTGCGTACGTCTCAAATTGTCGATCGCGCTCATCGATAGAAAGGTTGCTCCAAGCATCTTGCTCCTTGTAGAGAAGATCCCACATCTCCCAGTATTTATCTTGTTTAGCGGCTGCTTCTGCTGATGCGGCAGCTACACGGGCATTTGGGTGAATCTGAGTGATAGGGAAGTTACGGAATACAAATGCAATTTTATCTTCGTATTCTTCCATGAGTGGGGCAAAGTTGGTGTGGAACGTGCCACAGCCAGGACATTGAAAATCTCCGTATTCGATGACCGTTACTTTGCTATCGGGTTTGCCGTATACATGATCGGCAATGTTGCCGGATGCTTCGGTTGCTGATTGTATATCTGCGTTGTTGACGTTATCGACATTGACTGAACTCTGACGAGAAAATAGTACGAGACCAGTCAATATGGCGACCACAGCGACGGCAAAAATAATCCATGTGCGTTTGTCCATACTGTAAAACTCCTTATGCTACTATGGCTAGTATAGTACGAAAATTCGCTTCCATGCAACCAAGCGATGATACAATAGCCATAATATGTTTATGTTTCAACTCATTTTTACCATTTGTGTGTTTGTCGTCGTAGTGATGGCTGAGAGTATTGTGCCGAGGCGCTCGCAGTATAGTAGGTATGAACGCGCTCGTCGCCAAAAGCAGGGTGACGCCGAGATCGCGAAGGACATAGCGCGCGAGGACGCTGCAGACGATGTGTCTGGTATTTTACGAGTTGTCGGCGCACTTGCGCTCGTGGTGTTTATATTGCTCGCACTCACCACTTTCGATTGGCTAGCCGGAGCGCTCTTGGCTGTCACGGGCGTGGTGTTTTACGGGACACTTGCGCGAGTATCGCCGATACATGACGCAGCACAGCGGTTGTACGATCGATACGAACCAGCCGTACTCAGCTTTGTCGGACAGCATCACAGAATACTAAGCTTTTTCCGGGGTGTACCGCGGTCTAGCGAAATGAAGACACAAGTAGATTCTCGTGAGGAGTTTGTACATATTGCAGAGCAGTCACCGCATGTGCTGAACAAATCAGAAGTATTGCTCATCAAAAACGGATTGAAGTTTGGAGAGCGCGTGGTTGGCTCAATCATGACCCCCCGCAGTGTGATGGATACTGTCAAGCGAAATGATCTGCTTGGCCCACTTCTTATAGATGAACTGCACAAAACAGGCCACAGTCGTTTTCCTGTTATAGACGGCGACGTAGATCATATTGTCGGAGTCTTGTATATCCACAATCTTTTGCAGCTGCACGACAAAAAAACACACAAAGCGTCCGAACTCATGTCGACGCCGGTATATTACATCAAAGAAGACCAGACGCTCGATCACGCGTTGGCAGCATTTTTGCGAACCCACCATCACCTATTTGTAGTGGTCAACGAATACCGCGAAACAGTTGGTATCTTGACGCTCGAAGACACTATCGAGGCGTTACTTGGCCGTAAAATAGTCGATGAGTTTGATACGCATGAAGATCTGCGTACTGTGGCTGCTCGAAATCCTCGTGGCAATAACCATCCTGCCAAACATACAGACGTCTAGCGCATCTCTGTTAGACATGGTAAAATATACCTCAAGATGACACGATTTGGCAATCAAAATAGTAATCAGCGGGTCGGCAAATAGCCTGGCGTGCTATTTGTGAGCGACCCACTCGAGCCAGATCAATACTAGCCCATGAACAAGGAATATTATATGCAACGAACAACAGCCCATGAGGCAATCTCTCAAATTGGTCAACAAGTACAGGTGAGCGGCTGGGTTAATAGTCGGCGCGACCATGGTGGCCTGATATTTATAGATCTGCGCGACCACACGGGTATTGTGCAGCTCGTCATCAACCCGGAGCAGGCCGAAGCTTTTGGGCTTGCAGAGCATATCCGCGACGAATATGTACTACGTGTAATAGGTGCTGTCAAAGAGCGCGACGCAGGGCTTAAAAATCCAAACATCGCCACAGGCGATATCGAAGTGACAGTAGAGACTCTAGAGATTCTAAACAAATCTGAACCACTACCCGTTGCGACGCGAGACGAAGGCCAGCAGTCCAACGAGGATTTGCGACTGAAGTATCGCTATCTAGACTTACGTCGTCCTAGCATGCAGGCGAATCTCAAAAAACGCTCGGCGTATTATAAAGCACTGCGCCAGTATATGGATGAGCACGACTTCACAGAAGTAACAACGCCTATCCTCGCAAACTCAAGCCCAGAAGGCGCCCGAGACTTTTTGGTACCAAGCCGTGTACATCCAGGCAAATTTTATGCCCTGCCCCAAGCGCCACAACAGTTCAAGCAGCTATTAATGGTTGGTGGTGTTGAGCGTTATTACCAAATTGCTACCTGCTTCCGCGACGAAGATCCTCGCGCTGACAGATTATATGGCGACTTTTACCAGCTGGATTTAGAGATGGCCTTTGTCGATGATGGAGAAGTCGTGCGGAGCACTATGGAACCGCTGATCAAGCAGTTGGCGACGACGTTTGGAGGCAAAACGCTCGTGAGCGAAGAAGTCCCCCGCATTCCATACCAAGAAGCCATGGACCGGTTCGGTTCCGATAAGCCAGACTTGCGCTTTGATATGGAGCTTATAGATTTATCTGAAGATCTGCAAAGTACGGAGTTTGGTGTATTTAAAAACACCTTACAGGCTGGCGGCGTCGTGAAAGCAATTTGTGTCAAAGGCGGCGCAAGTTTGAGTCGCAAACAAATCGATACATTTACCGATATCGCGAAGAGCGAAGGTGCGGGAGGGCTTGCGTATATTAAGTATGAAAACGGTGAATCTGTTTCACCGATTGCTAAGTTTCTCAGTGAAGTCGAACTACACACTATTCGACAAAAACTTGGCGCACAAGATGGCGACGCGGTGTTTTTCGGCACCGACCAGCGTGCGACGGTCAACAAGGTACTTGGTCGTCTGAGAAGCGAATTTGCAGACCACTTTGCACTTAAAGATCCAAACAAAGTAGCGCTCGCATGGATTGTGGACTTTCCGTTCTACGAATACGACCAGAGCGCTCGAAAAGTTGACTTTGGCCACAACCCCTTTAGTATGCCACGTGGCGGCGTAGAAGCACTCCGCGCAGCCGACACCGACGAGAAAAAGCTCGCAGTTGTTGCAGATCAATACGACATGGTGATGAACGGCTATGAAATATGCTCTGGCGCAGTGCGTAACCACAATCCAGAAGTGATGTATGAGGCATTTGGCTTACTAGGCTACGACCATGAATATGTAGACGCAAAATTTGGCGCGATGATAAACGCGTTTAAATTTGGTGCACCACCTCACGCCGGTTGTGCTTTCGGTATCGATCGCATCTTTATGGTGCTTATCGGTGAAGATAACATTCGCGAAGTTGTGGCATTTCCGAAAAATGGTTCGGGTGTCGATACGATGATGAGCTCGCCGAGTGTCGTTGACGCTGCACAGATGAGCGACCTTTCGCTCAAAGTACTAGAGTAGCAGCATTTATCTAGCATAGCCTGAATGTGCTCATGCTTGCTATTGTGCAGATTGAGGGTACAATACGCTTCATAAACAGGTGCAAATATGCGAGAACGTGCAAAGCTGAAGAGTGTTGAGCGATATGGTAAGCGAGCCGTAGCAGGACTATCGATGCTTGCCGTCGTTTCGTGTGGGGTAGAAGCTCACGGCAGCGCGATTGATTCGCCAAGTCCTGTGGCAAGTAGTATCGATACGCCTACATCGGAAATACCTCCTGTGCAGCCACTGCCTGACTTCGAAAGTCTCGAGTATGAGTGGAAAGCTGAACTCAGTCACGATGTTGGTGAGATTGATGCGGCAATTGTGGACTTACATACTGGCGAGATGATGCAGGCTAGTAGCGGCGAGACGCCCGACCGCTTTTATGCTGCAAGTGTTATGAAGCTATCGATTCTTGTCGAGACTCTCAGGCAATATCAGGAACAAGGAATGCCTGTGGATATATGTTATGACGACGCCAATCAGTGGCTCGACCAATGTCAAGCACTCGACATGGCATATCCTATGATCACCGTCAGCCATGCAGTCTTTTTTTGATCGTATAGGTGCATCCGATACAACCACCAGTACAAGTTGGGGTTTAACACTCACCACTGCAAGTGATCAGCTGAAAGTGATGCGTGCGGCTGTCGAGCCGGGAAATGTGCTGGACGCGCAGTACGTCGAGGCGGCACGCAATCTGCTACGACACGTTGACCCAACTCAAACATGGGGAGTGGGAAGCGGTGTCCAGGCTGAAGATATGCATGTTGAAAATAAGAATGGCTGGATTCCCGATCTCGACGGTACGTACAATAGTGTTGGCTACGTGTACCGCGAGGACGGAAGCATAGAGTATGCCGTTGCTATCATGATGCAGCGTGGCGGTGGCGACCAAGCGACCAAAGACACTATGCAGCGACTTAGTGCACATGCCTACGAGACTATGATGCACACCACAGAATAATAATCTGCTACAATAAAGCTAATGACAAAACTCTCTGACGTGCGGGTAGTCGCCACATCTGTACTGGTTAGCGTATCGGACGTTGTGCTGAACTTGGTCGTCGCTATATTTACTGGCAGTACCGTCATGCTCTCTCAGGCATTGCAGGGGCTTTCCGACCTCGTAACTGGCGGATTACTATTCGTAGGAGTAAAGCGTTCTAAGCGCAAGGCAGATGCGAAATTTCAATTTGGCTATGGACGTGAAATATTCTTTTGGGTGCTAATTGCAAGCATCATCATGTTTGTTGGTACGGGCGCAATGTCTGTATATTTCGGCTATCAGCAAGTGGTGTATCCATCCGAGCTCGATAATATATGGCTCGCACTGACTATGCTGGTGTTTGGGCTTGCGACAAACGGCTATGCTTTTTCTTTGAGTTTGCGACGATTACGGGAGCAGGGTGATTTGCAAGGTGAAAAATGGTGGCGTCAGCTCGCACATTCAAGCCTCATAGAAACAAAGGCGACATTTGCGATAGATTTTCTAGGTACGTCCGCCGCGATACTTGGTCTGCTTGCAATCGTGTCATATGTAGCGACTGGGTTTGCGCAGTTTGACGGAGTAGGCAGCATTGTTATAGGCCTCACTATGATGGCAGCGGCAGCCATGCTCATCAATGATATTCGCGACCTGATAGTGGGGCGCGGCGTTGACGATGAGACACTTCGGAAAATCACCAAATCAACCTTGTCTGTCAAAGGTGTCAATGCTGTGTTAGATCTTAAGACCATGTTTGTCGGTTCTTCGAAGCTATTTGTTGTGGTTGAGGTGCACTTACAAGATTCTTTCACCACCGATCAAATAGAGCATATTATCGACGAGATAAAGCGTGATGTACGAAAGAATGTCCCAATAGTGCGACATATCCAGGTGGAGGTTGAAACTCCCGACGATGAGCTTCGTGTATAACGCCTGGAATGATTCGACACCACTTCAGAAGATGTGATAACATAGAGTAGTAACCTTTGAAAAAGGAGAACTATGGAACAAATCGAAGTAGCAATTATATTACTTACAATACTCATCACTGTCATCTCAGCAGTCTTGATTGCGCTTCTGGTGCTAGTAGTGATTGTCCTAACAAAACTAAACAAGCTCACGAATGAGGCAAGATCAATCACTGAAAATATATCTTCTGCGACAGCATGGCTTTCACCGACGACCGTATTTTCAGCCGCAGTTCGTGCGTTTCGTAGCAATAAATAAAGGAGGCATAAAATGAAAAAATTACTTGGTGTCGCTGCAGCTGCAGCAGTAGGATACGTCGCTGGTGTATTGTTTGCACCCAAAAGTGGTGAACAGACCCGACTTGAGCTAAAGCAGAAGAAGTCTGAGCTTGAAGCAAAAGCAAATGAGAAAAAAGCTCAGGCAAAAGAAGTATTTGACGAAAGCGCAGAAAAAGTTAAAAAAGGTGCATCTGAAATCAGCGGAGAAGCTGCTGAATTTAGTAAAAAAGCGAGCACCTCTGCGTCTCGCATGTCAAAAGAAGCTTCACAGCTTGGCTCGCAAGCAAAGCGTAGCCTCGGTCGCGCCGCAGATACGGCAAACAAAACGACAAAAGATGTTTCTCAGAGCGTAAATAAGCTTAAATAAAGATCTTACTCATCAAGTACGGCGGGCCGAGTGCTCGCCGTACTTGGTTTGTATAGTATATGCAGCCAGAAGAATTCACACTTTTTGTACACGAGCGCGGCACGGCGCTGTTTCGTGACATGCCGTGGAGGCGTGATACCGACGCGTATAACATATTGGTAAGCGAGATTATGCTGCAGCAAACACAGGTCGATAGAGTGCTGCCGAAGTTTGAAGCGTTTATGGCGCGGTTTCCCAACGTAGCCGCGCTCGCGTCATCACCGCTCTCAGATGTGCTGGTATTGTGGAGCGGGCTCGGCTATAATCGTCGGGCGAAGTTTCTACACGAAGCTGCCAAGATGATTGTGCGTGAATTTGAGGGCGAATTGCCCAGCTCCCAAGCTGAACTCACGCGTCTACCTGGAGTGGGTGTGAACACGGCGGGCGCAATAGTAACATATGCCTTTAATCAGCCTGTCGTCTACATAGAAACAAATGTGCGAACGGTGTACTTACAGCATTTCTTCGAGAATAATTCGGACGTGAGCGATGCGATGATTCGGGAAAAGGTCGAAGCTACACTCGATCGCAACGAGCCAAGATTGTTCTACTGGGCATTAATGGATTACGGATCGTGGTTGAAGCGTAATGGTGTGAAGAACATAGCTCGCAGCAAACACTACCGAAAGCAGGCACCGCTGGAAGGTAGTGTGCGTCAGGTGCGAGGTCGAATCGTACGCGCACTCACGCTTGGTGAGTGTTCTCTGGACGCATTACAAAAGGCTGTAGATAGCGGTGATGGTAGATTTGAGAAAGCGTATGAGCAACTGCTGCTGGAGCGGCTGATTCAGCAGCAGGGCGAGCAAGTTCGTTTGACTCAATAGAGATATTCCGCGATAATACATATAAGATGAAACGAATCTCTCTCCTGATTGTAGCCGCTGTTGTAAGTCTGTCTGTGTTTGCTGGTGTATCCGGCGCACCTGCCCGTGCGGTAGACAGCGAACAGGGTCAGCTCAAGCCTGGCGACACCTCTATTTATAATCTTGTGCGAATGGATTGTCTCGCAGTGAAGTTTAAACTTAGTAAAATTCACCAGGAAGATGGCTTGCTGCGAGTCACACTTGGCCAGACATACGAAACAACGTCGTCGAAACTTATGGCGCGCTTCAATGCACGTATCGTAGAAAATCGCTTAGACGGCGCAGAGCTGATTGGTATCGCAGCAGATTACGAAAACGCACTCGATACCTTTCGTGATAATTATCAGAAGTACGAAATTGAAATGAATTCACTCATGAAAGCGGATTGCCAATCGCAACGTCAGACGTATTATCTGTCTATCGATTCCACCAGGCAACTGCGCAACCAAGTGAACGCCGATGTGCAAAATCTCAATAAAATCCTCGGTGAGTACTACGATGCGTTTGGAGAGTTCCGTACGTCCATCAAAGACGATCAGGAGCAGAAGTCCAATGATGAAGCATGATACTGAAATAGCCACTCCGTCGGTGGTAGAGTCGGTAAAACGACCGCAGATGAAGCCGCAGTTTGCGGTACTTATTGCTGGATCTATAGTTCTCTCAATGCTGCTTGTGATAGTGAGTATGTACCTGTACAACGAAAGTGGCGCAGCACAGTTAGACCTGAGTCGACCAGGCTACCAAGACGTTCGCTCACAAGCGCAAGTGACGGAGCGATTCGACGGCATTGATTCTGCGGGTGAAGTCAACGACCGTACGTTGGAGCGTTTCGATGAATTATATAGCGAGCAGCAAGCTAAAATCCTGAAACAAAAAGATGGCTTTGCGCCTGCTGTCATGCGCGATGATGCGCTAGATATCAAGGTAGAATAGTGTTAAATCCAGACGATTTTATCATCACGCGTAAGCGTAAAAAATATAAGTTTGCTAAGTTTGCTAATTCATCCTCGTGCTTTGAATTTGAAGACTGGCAACTGCAGGCTGTCGACGTAGTCGAGATTGGCGCGGGTAACGGTCTTTTTTGCGTGGAGCTAGCTGCGCGTCGCCCGCATATGCAATTCGTCGCACTCGATGTCAAAGGTGACAGATTGCAAAAGGGCGCTTACGAAGCTGAAGCAAGAGGAATCTCTAATGTGCGTTTTTTGCGGGCGAGAGCAGACCAGATTGCAGAACTGTTTTCTGCACACAAAGTACGTCAAATTTGGGTAACGTTTGCGGATCCTTTTCCGCGCAAAAACTCCGCCGGACGACGCCTGACGCATCCAGCGTTTTTGGCACGATACTGTGACTTGCTCCGAGCGGACGGCGAGTTGCTGATTAAGCACGATAACCGAGATTTTTTCCATTGGAGTCTTGAACAGCTCGTCGCGCAGGAGTGGCGCATCACCGAGCTTTCGTTCGATTTGCACGAATCGTTGCTGTCTGATGAATATAAAATTCAGACTACCTACGAGCAGCGCTGGATACGCGAAGGTTTAGTAACCAACTTTGTAAACGCAAGACGTTGACGCCAGTTGTCTTAAGACATGTATACACTATCGCTTGAGTAGTATAAAATGCTCATGGTATAATGATAGTGCAAACAGCGCAAAATAAACAAATTCTGCTTGTGAGAGAGCGGGAGAGGAAAATATGGGACACATACACACTAAAGCTGGTCAGATAGACCAGACGGTTTCGGCGTACATAGTCCGTCGCGACGGAGACGATACATACATCATGCTGCACACGCATAAAAAGCTTGGCATGTTGCTACCCGTTGGCGGGCATATCGAGCTGAACGAAACACCATGGGGCGCGCTGGCGCATGAGCTAGAGGAAGAGTCGGGTTATTCCATGGGAGATCTCGAGGTGCTGCAGCCGTTACTAAGAATTGATATGCTTACGAATCTCATAGTGCATCCGCAGCCATTCGTGGTACAAACTCACGAGGTAGGGTCAAGTCATTATCATACAGACATGGGGTACATTCTTGTTGCACAGGCACATCCGACTCGCCATGTGGCAGAAGGAGAGTCAGATGATATTCGGTGGCTTACGCGTGCAGGTGTCGTAAGTTTGACGGATGCGCAAATCTGGCCAGGCACACGCCAGTCGTGCTTAGAAATATTCGATCGTTTTCTTGATGAGTGGCAGCCAGTTGCAACTACGGAGTATTCAAAGGGCCTCGAAGTGGCAAGCTAAACACCGCGATATTCTGGCTCTGCGCACTCAAGGTAGTAACCTAGATTACTTGAAGGGTCTGCAAATTCTGGTCTATCTATAAGGTCACGAGTGATACGTCTGCCAATAGCTGTTGCAAGGGGCGTCTCTATTTCAAATGTTAGGTCGGCGAAGTCGAACGTGTCGTGGCGTGCCCAGAGCCCTTCGACGAAGAGTACTGTATTGTCGGGTGGAGCCACTCGTTCATTGCCGTATGCCGGCTCGCTAGTTGCAAAGTCAAATCTCCTGTCACGGATTGATTCGCCGTTAAGTAGTCGTGCAGTGTCACGGCTCGCAGCAGCTAGATCGTACACGCCTGCGTGATCAAAATTGGCTGGGTGGAGTCCTCCATTTTGACGAGTGAGCTCTGTTGTGCCGACGTTGTAATCATCTGTTGAGATTACTTGCGATGGTACGTCGTGCTCGCGAAGGCCAGTCCGCAAGAGATCGAGCTGGTGTGATTTACCAGATCCTGACCTGCCGTAGAGCCTAACGACTGGTATGCGCCCGCGAGAAATATTGACACGGCTCTTGGCGTACTGCAAGATGGTCCCGAGTGCAATGTCTGTCTCGAATTCTCGATGTGGCGAAAATGCTTCGCGTCCGCCATGTTCGCGACGATATTGCTGGTGTGCTCGCCACTCATTATCGGTGAATACTTCTCCGGTCACGTCTTCGAAGTCTGTGTCCGACAAGTCGAACTCGTTGAGGAATCGTCGCCATGCGACTGGCTCTTCGCTTTCTACGTGGGTGTATCCGTCTGCGTAGAAGTCAATGTCAATCGCTTCCAATGGACTGCTGCGTTGCTTGTGAACTGTCGGAAGGTTTGCATTGTAAAACTGATATTTATTCACTGTTACAGGGGCGGTAAACTCGTCGCGGGATAGCCCTGTCTCGACTATCTCGCCGCGACTTTTAAGCGTGGCATCTATTTTGTCTGGCTTGCTGGCACTTGTGGTGTGTCGCAGACGTAAGCTGTAATCTTCGCTTGGGTGACTAAGGTAGGGTTGCTGTATAGTCTTTGCGGCGTGATCTCGAAATCTATCAAGTAGTTGCGCACTACTCGGTAGGTATGTTTTTTCAGTTTCATTATGTTTTTGGTCAAAACCTTTTGTAGCATTAAATTTTTCTACCATGCTATTATATCTCCGTTCTACTGTATTACAGATAATATATTGATAATACTGCTGTATAGTAAGAACGTATAGAAAGTTTATATTGAGTCAAATATGTTTGAGCAAGAAATCAACCATCATATCCAAAAACACATTATTTCCGTGCTGCTATACCAAAAAATAGCACGCTTTAGCGAACTCAGACCGCCGCGTACTGACACTAATTTATTTAGTTATCATCTTAAATTACTGCAAAAGAATACGTTCGTTGAAAAGATTGAACGCGGCTACACGCTTTCTCCGCGTGGCCTGAGCTATGTCGACAGGGTCAACGCGGACAAGCTTTTTGTCCGGCGCCAGCCCAAGATCATAACTATGCTGCTCGTTCAAGATGGATACGGCAATATACTGCTACAAAGGCGCACCAAACAACCATATATAGATACATGGACGCTGCCATATGGCAAAGTTCACATAGACGATAATTCGGTATTCGATGGCGCGGTGCGAGAAGTTGTTGAAAAACTTGGACTAGAGATAGTTGCACCTCGTCATGTGGGTGACGCATATATTCGGGTCAGAGCAGATGGTATGATCTTGTCCTCAACTTTGGCACACGTGTGCCGATTTGAGCTTGAAGACTATAGCGAAACGGAGTACGTGCGGTGGTGCGCGCCACTTAAGTTGGGGCGCTATGAATTGGCGCCAGCAGTAGAATCTATTGTTACGCGGAGTTTTTTTGGTGATACGTTTTTCTTTGAAGAGTACACTGTTGACTTATAAATACACGCGTTACGATAAGTCTTGCGCTCTTAGCCAGCTATCGATAGTGCCTGCCCCCATGCAAAGTACCAGGTAGCCTTCGTTGCGGTGAAATGTGATTTCGCGCCATAGATTGTCGTCGAGTTCAGAAATATGGACTTTATCACTCGAAATGTTGCGTGTTAGCTGCGCTGCTGTCAAGACTTCGAGAGCTGGGTCTTCGCGGGTTAAGTAGGTGGGTAGCCAGTAGACATCGTCGGCATTTTTCACGATAGTATCTGTGTATTGCTCGCGGACTTCATGTTGACGGATATTTTGATGGGGTTGATATACGAGTACTACATGGTTGTTTAACTCGCGCGCCATTTGCAACGTTGCAGCTATCTCGGCAGGATGATGGCCGTAGTCGCTGTAAAGATTGTCTGCGATTTTTTCGAAGCGACGTGCGGTGCCAGGAAAAGTAGCCAGCGCATTACGGTTGTTTATATTTTCACCAAGCTTCATGCGCTCAAGCGCTTTTAGGACAAGAGTAGCATTGCGACGATTGTGCTCGCCGGCAAGTGTAAGTTGAATCGTCTCATCCGGATGTAAGCTCCAGGCGGATGATTCGCGCGTATGTATGTAATCTGCATCGTGTTGCCATAAAATCGTGGCTTCAGATTGATGAATGAACTGACGAAAAGCCGACTTATAATCTTCTTCGGTAGGGTAGGTGTCGGGGTGGTCATAATCTATAGAAGTGACGAGTGAGATGTGTGGGTTGAATTTGAGGAAATTGCGATCAAATTCATCACATTCGTATATAAAGTAGCGTGAGTCTGTGTCGAACTTACCGCTGGGGCCAAAGCCGATTTGACTACCAATGCTATAGCTCATGGGTATGTCGAGCTGTTCAAGCGCCCACACAAACATAGCCGTAGTTGTAGTTTTACCGTGTGTACCCGCTATGGCTATAAGTTCTTGTCCGCTATCTTCAATGAGTTGCTGTAGTAGGCCATCTCGCTTGCTGGTTTTGATGCTAAGTTTTTCGGCCGCAATGAGTTCGGGGTGGTCGGGTGTGAGGCCTGCCGTGTAGACAAACCAGTCTATCGGTGTTGCTGCGTGTAATTGCTGTAAGTATGCAGGAGTTTGCTCGCCGATTTTCATCTGCACTCCAAGCTCGCGGAGTTCTTGGGTGGTGAGGCTGTCGACTAAGTCGGAGCCAGCTACGGTATGTCCGGCATCAAGTGCCATTTGCGCGAGGGGGCCAAGTCCGACACCGCCAATACCACAGAAAAAGATGTTCATGAATTTATTATACGTTATAAGGCTGGAAGTGTCGTGTTGCACCATGTAGTGTCATTGGTCTGGCCGCGCGACACATGCCTAAGAGAGCCAATGCTAGGGCAGGTATCTACATTTCCCCGTAAATAATACTGAATCGTGGCGGTTCGGCCGTCGGTAGAATGATACCATGCCCCTGCGTAAGTTTTACCCCCGCAATTCATTTGCTGAGAGCTTAACTCGGGCAGTTTGCTCGCCACTGTCTTTAGTGCAGTATCGAATGTAGCATTGGAGGATGCGCCACCTCCCCCGCAAGTGCTAACGCCATCGGTGAGATTGCCGCATCGCGCTGCAGTCGGGGTTGTGTGGGGTGCCAGGCATGCCCAGTTCACAATAGGGTATTCACTTTTTTCGGCTGCATAGGCTTGAGCCAATTTCGCGTACTCTTTAACTGCGCTGACGGTCTTGTTGTTTTCTGCTCGTTGCTGAACGCCATTGAAAGCAACTATAGTAATGGCCGCTAGTATGCCGATCACCACAATTACTATGAGTAGTTCAACGATAGTGAAGCCTGTGTTTCGATGTTTCATCAAGGGATCTCGTTAAATGTTGACTAGTGTTGTAGCTAGTATATCACGACAGCATAAGCAATTTTATTGTGCATAAGCAAAAACTATGACAAAATACTAAGTAAGATTATAGGGTAAGGGCAAACAAACACATGTTTCAGGGATTTATCTATCGTATACTTGTACGTCGACATTTTTGGCGTAATGCTACATTTGGTGAAATAGCCGAGCTGTATACTGCGCGCATGTTGCGTATGACGGCAAACGCCATGATTGCGACATTTGTAGCGATATACATGTTCAAAAACGACTACTCACTTCATTTTATCGCTGGCTATTATGTGATTTATTTCTTGTTTAAGGCACTGATGGCGTATCCGGGCGCACAGATAGTAGCGCGTGTTGGACCAAAGCATGCGATGCTGATAGCCAATGTCGTCAGCATCCCATCGCTCATTGCTTTTTCGTTCCTTGATGAAATCGGTATATGGGCCCTGTTAACATATACACTATGCCAAGGTAGCTCGATGACACTGTATTCAATTGCACACCTGGTAGATTTTTCTAAAGTAAAACACGACGACAATGCAGGCAAAGAGATTGGCTACATGAATATTATCGACAAGATAGCCGCCGGTATCAGTCCGCTGGTTGGTGGTTTGATAGCCTGGTTGATAAATCCAGAAGTGACAATGTGGGTTGCTTCAGTACTGCTCCTTCTGGCGGCGGTACCGCTGTTTCGTACGGCCGAGCCAGTGCGACTGGGGCAGAAATTGGATTTTCGTGGATTCCCCTGGGCTATGGCGTGGCGTAGCATGCGCGCTGAGGTGGCAGTTGGCATTGACAGTACTGCGGTGATGGTTATTTGGCCACTGTTTCTTGCGTCGGTTGTATTTATGCAATCTGGAGATGTGGTGTATGCACAAATCGGTGCACTCTCGGCTATCGCGGTGTTTGTAGGACTTATTGTATCGCATGTATACGGTGTGCTGATTGACCGCAAGCGAGGGCGTGAACTACTGATTTCCACAACTGCATTGAAGTCGCTCACGCATCTCATGCGCCCATTTGTCGTGACGCCGGTATCTGCGGTGATGACAAACGTACTGAACGAAGTGGCTGCTGCTGGCTACGCCATGGCGTTTATGCGGGGTATGTTTGATTTGGCGGACCGCACCGGTCATCGCATTGTCTACGTGTTGTGCATCGAAGCAGCACTCAATGTCGGCGGCGTAGTCGCTAGCCTCGTGCTATTTCTCGCCCTCACCATTACAACAGATGCGCAGATAGCGCTCGGAGCGACATTTATCTTTGCCGGGATAGCGATATTGTTCATTATGTCGGCAAGGTTCCCTATCTACCGACACTCTCGTTAGTTTGCTATACTAAGTCAGAAGTCTAAGAAGGTGGAAATTCGTGGCTAAACAACGCACAGTCCAGAAAACAATCAAAAACCTCCAGCGTATAAAAACCTGGCAGCTATTGATTTTGCTGGTGTTGATGGCGTTTGTTGCGGCGACTTTTTTACGTCTGAATAATGTAGGCATGACGCAACGCAGAGATGCTGTTATCTCGGCAGATGAACAAGGTAAGTCTGAAACAACACGCAATAGACTGCTCGATTTACAGCATTATGTAAGTGCACATATGAATACCGGACAAAACGATGTATATTTAGCATCACAGTATGAACGAGACAAGGCGGCACTAGTCGAGCAAGCTGCTACTGCCAATCAAAGTGGAGCAGTGATCAACCAACAGGTTGACGCAATCTGTAAGCCCCAGTTCTCTGGTTACAACCAAGGCTACGTAGACTGTTTTGCAAGAGAATATGCCAAATACGCCCCTGATAGCGACCCCGTATCGCAGGTAAAGATGCCAGACCCAGATCGGTACCGTTTCGTGTTTGCGTCGCCGCTATGGTCGCCAGATTTTGCGGGATTTTCCATCTTCGCATGCGTCTTCATAGTACTGCTTATTCTTGGCCGCATGATAACACTTGTCGTGCTCAAATTGCTTCTCAAGAGTAAGTATCAAGATATCTAAGTGTTGACAACAGAGGCACACTAGAGATACGCTAACTTATGTAAGATGTTCTAATATAGGAGGTATCATTCTTATGGCTTATAGTCACACTAACTCAAAAGGCGTCACTTACTACCTGCACAAGTCAGACGTAACTCTCCGCGGTGGAAAAACGCAGACAATCTACTTCTTTGCGAAAAAAGAAGTGAACGAAAAAGGTGAACCAACAGATCTTCCAGAAGATCGCGTCGTCAAGGAAAACCCACGAAACGGTTTCTTGACAATTTCGAAGAAAAAATAAGCTTGAACACGTTGCCTGTATGATGCTATAGTGATAGCAACACAAACAGGTGCCAAACAACCCCCTGCCACTCGCGGCAGGGGTTTTTGATTGTCACGATTATATACTTGATTTATAAGCATAAGAGTGATATAATATAAAACAGTATGATCACAGAAAAATATCCACGTGATGTTGAAACTCTTGAGGGCGACATATTGCCCAACGACGATTATTTCGGCCATATTACCGATGAACCTGTTACCGATGAGTCTGAGGGGGTCCGAGATGCCTGGGTTGAGGCTGAGATGGATGGTGGCAGCGAAGTCGTGGAACACGGCGTCGCCGTATCGCTGACTGACAGAGCGATGGCAATGGAGGCAATTATGAAGTTCTACAATAAGCGCAACATGACAAGGGGTAGTGAGCAACAGACTGCAATTGACGGTAGTGCTTTTCGGGTTCGTTATAAAGATCCAGAATCTGTTCAGCTAGGAGCAGAGGGTAATACGCACAGGCTTTATCCAGCTTTTATGAAAGGCATAGATACCCTTGCCGCTGTTGACCAGCATAGGGTGGCTGGTATGTCGGAAGAGGATATCGACCTAGAGAAGGTGCTCGTGAAGCATGAACTTAACAAAGAATTCTTAGACAGTAACGCTGACGCAAATAAACGTGCACATGCGCTTAAGCGAGTTCAAAAAGCTGCTGGATTATAAGTTGTTGCAGCCGTGAGCTACTAGAAATGGTCTTTCAACATACTCGAGACCTTTTACTACGCATTTCGCAGAACGCCTATGCAGATACACGAAGTTTTTAGCACAAGCGTAATGTTGTATACTGATAGCAAGTCATGCATTCCCTACTACCCATCACAATCAAAACGCTTTGGACGAAGTGTGGTCTAGCTGGTAATGCTATTTCTCCCGTGGTAAGCAGTAAGCTTCCCGCGCGGCGCAATACGCACGGCTTTACTATTGTAGAGCTTTTGATTGTGATCGTTGTGATAGGTATTTTAGCCGCCATTACAATCGTGGCGTTTAACGGTGTGCAGCAGCGAGCAAGAGATTCGCAGAGGCAGTCAGCAATCAATCAGTTTAAGAAGTCGCTTGCTATCTACAAAGCAGACAAGGGCGTATATCCGTATACCTACATAACGTCACAGCCACAAGGAGTTAACGATCCATCTGGCGACTGGCCTGTTGCAAATCTCAACGGAGTAACGCGCCAGATGATTATCGCCCCTGGTGCAGCCGCTGGCACTACCAATTCTTTTACGCAAAATGCAGTGACAAATGGCTCCCAGTATCAGTTTAGGGCGCTCAACGACGATAACTCCGTTTGTTTTGTTATTGGAACACACACGTGCACGAAATACCTGGTAGCGTGGTGGAGTGAGTCAAAAAATGCCGTCCAATCTGAAACTGTGTCGCAATAAGTCGAGCTATCTGACAAAATTGTATAATTTATAAACCGCTTACGCTATACTGAAAAAATGAAGAAAACACACGGTTTTACCATTGTCGAACTTCTTATCGTGATTGTCGTCATCGGCATACTAGCCGCTATTACTATAGTGGCGTTTAATGGTGTACAAAATAGAGCCAAGGATACCCAGGCCAGAAGTGATATTAAGAACGTGCAGAAAATCGTTGAAAAATACAATGCTATTAACTCGACGTATCCGTCTACAGGCGACCTATCGACTGTCAGGACAGATGCAAACTGCTACGGCGGTACTGCACAAACAGATTGGGTTCCGGGGGTGCCGGAATCATTACCCCAAAGTACCCCTAATACCGGTAAGGGTAGGGGCGGTATGACGGGATGCTATATGTATGCCAGCAACGGCTCTCAGTATATTATCAGCGCCTGGAATATGGCCAGTGGTGGACCTCAAAACTCGGCGCTATACCAAAGAATGGGTTTTCGTGAAATGGGATTCATGAGTGCCAATAGCTATATGTGTAATCATGCTGCGATCGGCGGTGTTATCGGTGGTGCGTACGCAGCTACAAATGATTATTATAAATATTCATTTACTGCATCAAACATCACCTCTTGCAACGAAGCGCCACCCGCGGGTGCGTAGGAATCTGCGACTCGCTCTGCTTTACGGTAGGAGTCGCACAGATAGCTAACGGCTAGTTAATGTAAGAATAGAAAAAAGCAGAACGAAGTCTGCTTTTTTCTATGGTGGGGCTGGTTGGAATCGAACCAACTACCAAGTGGTTATGAGCCGCCTGCTCTAACCGATGAGCTACAGCCCCACGTCTCCGTACATTATAGCGCAGAGAGATTGATTAGGCTATAATATGAAGTAGAAATGGGTATTACTACACGCATTCGACGCACGGTCTATCATATACGCTATCGCTACCCGACCCGCGAGGTGATTACGGTGTTGCTTGTGGGTATCGCCATTACATGGTTTATATGGGGTTCCGTGCAAGCCATGCAAAAAAATTACGAGCTCAAAAAAGTTGTCGAAGACAAGACAAGACAAGCGCAGTTGACGGACCTTGAGACCAAAACGCTCGAATATGAACAGCGCTATTTACAGAGCGAAGAGTACAAGAAGCTCGCTGTCCGTGAGCGTCTCGGCTACGGTGATCCCGGTGAGAAGCTTCTTCTGCTGCCACCAAACTCTCCAGAGGCAACCAAAGCGGGGGGTGAAGAATCTGCCACCGTTTCTGACACGCCCAAGCCGAGTAATTTGGCGCAATGGGGAAACTTCTTGTTTGGCGGAAACGCCAATCGCGATAGTTAAGCGACTGTTTATACGAAAGCACTATAGTCATTTTCTCAAAACCACGTTAAGATAAGCGTAAGAATAAGAGGAGGATGACGTGGAGTTTTTGTGGTTTTTGGCAGCATTGGTATTTTTTGTATTATGGCTGGATGCTCGCTCGAAAAACACGCGACCTGACGCGCCTACTCATACAGATGCCGACTATAGTCAAGGCTACTGGGATGGCTACCGAGCGTTCGGCGACAAAGTAGAAGCAATGTTGCGTGATGGTAGTTTGTCAAAGCGGAAGCTACTTCACTACGTAAAAGAGGGCAATAAAGAGACGAATACTGTTGCGACAGATGCTGTGCCTATGTCCGAAGAGCTCGGCATCATTGCAGATGATATCGATGAGTACTCAGATGACGAGCCGCAGATATTTATGCAACAAGCTGCGGCGCAGCCTGCATTGAGCAAAGAAGATATTGAGGCGCAAAAAGAAAAGCGTACATTGCAAAATCTTAACACGCTACTCTATGTCGGCAGTTTTCTGATTGTAGCGGCTGCTGCACTATTCGTTACACTTGTGATGCCACCGGTCGTAAAATTAACAAGCCTTATCTTGGTGATGGTGGCATTCTATGTATCAGGGCTTATGATTCATAGCCGTTCTGTTCGCTTGCAGCCAGCCGCAACCGCTTTTATCGGTACGGGACTAGCAGTAATACCATTTGTAGGGTTCGCTTTAACGTCACTCGGTGGCTTGTCTGGCGCCAACGCATGGCTCATCACATCACTAGTGGGGTTGCTCGCCTATGGCTACGCAGCAATATGTATCCAGAGCCAGCTGGTGTCGTATCTCACCATGGCGTTTGTCCTGTCGCTTGCAATGTCCGCAGTCTCAACGCTAAGTCTCCCTATGGTATGGTATTTTATCGCACTAATGGGTGTGTCTATTGTCTGCAATACCGCACAGTACCTATGGCCAAAACGTGTACCGGCTTTGTTCGCGGCACCTGTTGAGCAAACGGGACAGTTTACTACCCCTGTAGCACTTGCGGCAAGTTTCTTCACTATGGAATATATGGATTTGTTCATGTACGAGGTGTTGTTTGGTGTTGCGACAGCACACTACATGGTGGTGTGGCTGCAGCAACGAGATTACATATACGAAGCAGCGGTACGTGGCCTCGGACATATCGCACTGCTCCTGATTGGCTACGACCTGGCCACTGTCTATAATTGGCACGAAGCCTCATTTGGTGTCTGGTGGCTCATGCTAGCGGCGGCTCAAGCGGTGTATAGCTTGGCGCGAGTACGAACCGCTGATGCGAAAAGTGTAGGTGTAGAGAATATGTGGCTTGTTTCGGCACTGGGGGCGATATTTGTCGGTATGTCTCTATGGACTATGCTTGATGCCATGTGGGTATGGGTGAGTGTGAGTCTCGTGGTACTTGGCGCAATTTCACTTGCAGCGACGCTAAAACTACGTCGAGCAGAGTGGACATACCTGGGTCTCGGCGTATCGTTATTGCTACCGTATGTGCTCGGTCGGGGTGTTATAGAACCGGTAGTCTCGTACGAGGTGATAGCAGGTGTATTTGCAGTATTTGCTCTTCTTGCGCTCGTAGCACTAGACCGCGCGCTGTCTTTGGGCAGGTCTCAGGCGGCTGCATCGCTGTTGGCAGCAGCCGTAGTTGCCTATAGTAGCCTCATTGTACTAAGTGGCATGATGGCAGACAGTATGGTTGCAATAGGCTGGACAACCTTACTCAGCGGTGGCATATTCCTCTTGCTGTCGTATCCACTAAGATCTGCTGCTATTGAAATAGTGGGCGTAGCGCTCGGAGTAGTGTCGGTAGGTGCATGGGTATACGATTCGTCTCTTGCGAGCGAATGGTGGCTCTTGGTGAGCGCCACAATCTCTGCTGCATTATTGGTATGCGGTGCATTGGCACACCACGCTCGTGTTGAGCAAGAGCGACGTGATGGACTGCTATGTGTCGGTGCTGTTGTATTTGCGGCAATTGTGTTTTCTGGGCTCAGCTTTGTGGGTGTTGCTGTGCTTCGTACTGCCACACTACTTCTTCTTGTTGCGGGTATCGCAGGACTCTGTTTGCGACTTGTGCTGCGGCACCCCGAGTCACTCATCGCTAATATTGCCAAGATATCTTACGCGGTTTTCCCAACCTTAGCTTTGCTTGTGTCGATACAAGCGGGTGACGGATGGCCTGCGCTGGTATTTATTGTGGCTGCGGTCACAGCTTGGATTGCTTCGTATATTGAGAAAACGGCTTGGCTGTTGTCGGTGGGTAACGCGGCTTTGGTGTGCGCACTGTATATAGCATGGAGCTGGCTTGAGTTTGATAGTATGTGGCAAATATATGGAGTCGCATGGCTGTCGATGGGAGTGTTTTATGCTACCTATTGGCTTATGGTCGACAAACGCGATGAAGTACGGCAGTGGATATCGCTCTTGTCGATATGGGTCGTACTTGGCTGGAGTGTGATATATGGAATTTTCGATGTGGACCCTCAGCACATCATGATGTCTGCCGGTTCGCTATTGCTGATTGCTGCAACACTAGCGGTTCACGGGTATCTTCATAAAAAGCGAGATTATATTGAAATTGCTGCGTATCTCGCAACATTTGGGTTGCAACGAATAGCATCAACGCTGTTACCAGAAATTAACTTCGTGTTTTATGGTCACTGGTGGGCGCTGGTGATTGCACTCGTAGCATGGTGGCGCAAGGGTGCAGACTACCAAGTGCGACTGATGGGAGCCATGGTACTCGTGACAGGCTCAACGGGTGCGTACGCACTCATGGGTATTTCTGGCTATTCGCTGGTGTTCTTGATTGAGCATTTGATTGTATTAACTGTCGGGGCCGTGCTGCGTCAACAGTGGGTGATGTGGTGGGGAATTATCGCAGTGATAGTGGCGGTATTATACTTCTTGCGCGGCTTTACATTCTTAGCGCTGCTATTCTTGGGCTTCTTGTTGATACTGTTTGTCATCTGGCGACTAACTAAAATGACCAGGCGTTAAATCAAAAGCGAGATGCAGCCGTATGCTACCGTGCTACTTATGCTACTTTGGTTAGTAGATGGCGGTTGTTTCCGTGGATAATAAGACCGACAGCAAGACTGGCTAATTGTCGGTACCTTTCTACTAGGTTAAAATCTTGGGGTGTTGCGCTCATATATCCGTTTATGTGATGCGTATCGAACGCGTTACTTGCACCGTATTTTTCCAAATAAATTCTTGCATGCATTTCGGGATCTTCAAATCCTATCTCTTCAAGTAGCTGCGCTAGCGCGTGGTGCACATTTCGAGAGGTTTCTTCGCTTAGGGCATTTGCTTTGGTTTGAAGTGCAACCTGTGCTTCGTAGCACTTGTATAATAATGCAATCTTTTCTTCCTGAGCACCTTCACTGGTTTGATCTAGTATATCGCCAGTAAGCATACTAGAGTTCTGAGAAAATGTTTCCAGATCTTCGAGTATCATGTCGATGGTATGTAGCGACTCCTCGTGGTCTATGGGGCTAACCTCCGTATCTATCTCCATTTCAGTCACCGTATGCGACACCAGCGGTTCGTTGTCGAAATCTGCAACGCTATCATTCTCTTCGGTTGAGTGGATAAATGTTTCGTCGAGATTGGGCGGTGTTGTGAGCGCGACTTCTGTAACATTTTCGCTTAGAGCTTCATTAGTAGCTCCGTGAGGTTTGACATCTTGGGTTAGATCACTTTTCGGTAGGGTGTGCGGCCATATAGTCGGGGTGATGTCGCCATCTTCTTCTACTACGGTATTTGATTCCACTAAAGCTGGTTGGTGGTGTCCGTCGTGTTGCGCAGGAGCAAGTAGTGGTAGCGCTAGTATCTGACTTTCGAGCGGCTGCAGTTCAGTCGCAGTATCAACCATTTCGTTTTCCGTGGGGTCTTGCAATTCGCTTTCAACCACTTGTTTGCCGAGTTCGGCTGCTGCTTCGACTAACGCGCTTGGTGCTGCTGGCGCCTCCTCCGCGCGAACATCACTACCACTAGTAGTGGCAGTTTGCTCGGGTGTTATGGTGACATCTTGGGTTGTGTCTGCGGGCGTGTTGTTATTCTCGATGCGCAGTGTCATCACAGGGAGTTTTGTTTCAGGTGTCTTGTCTGCTGAATCAGCGCTGCTAATGGACTCGGGTGGCATCCATGGCGAGGTTATGGACTTTTCGTCCACCTTTTGTGCCTCTGACTTGCCGCTCTCAATAACACCCGCAGAGTCGGATGTATTTTCAGTTTGTGGTTGAGAATCTTTTTCAGCATCTGTCGACTGAGTTAACTCGCTTAACTCATCTTCTAGCGATTCAGAAATATCTTTTTCTAGTGTAGTATACAGGTTTGCTGCTTCACCGAATTTCACTGCGAAAAATGCTGCGGGAAGTCGTTCATTTTGCAAAAATTCGCATAGCATAATTGCGTGGTGCGAACCCTGTGCATAGTACGTTTCTCCGTTGATACTGTAGGCCATGGGGGTGTTGGCATATTGTTCTAGTACCAATTCTCGTTCATCAAAGATTGGTTCAGACTCTTGCGCGCCAGGGGCTATTTCAGTGCCGTCCGGCAACTCCGGCTGTATGTATGTTTTTTCCATCCACCCTTATTTCATTTATCGATTTGGTATAAATGCAGCTACCGTATCTGCGGTAATTGTTGGGCTGCCTTGTGTGCGAAAATGCGTACAGGCAATAAATGCGCTTCGTGCCATCGACCGATAATTTGAGTACGATAGTTGAGTTTCGGGCGTGATACCCTTTTGAGACAAGGCGTCCACTTCGGCTTCCGACAATGGGGGCTGAATAGCGCCTTCAAGGTCGTGCTTATTCCATTCGGTCATTAGTTCTTTAGAGGCCATATTATAATTTTATCACTTCTTATGCTTTATCATATACTTCCCTCGAGAAGTATAGTATTGACAATATTTATATAAACTGCTATAGTATTATACAGTTATCCGACTACGAAAGGAAGCGCTGTGCGCATCAAAGGTACGATAGCTGTTGTGTGCGGGGCACTCATGCTTACTGCATGTGGTGACGACCCTGCACCTTACCAAGAAACGATCACCACGGGTACGATCGAGCGAATCGAGAAGTACGAAGAAGAAAACGTTTTCGGCACCATCGAAGGAACCCTCTTCGCTTTGCAGGGGAGTGAAACGATCTACAATTGCCGTAAGGCACAGTTTCTGCTCTGCATGTTGCTCAAAGAGGGCGACCAAGTGGAGATCGGATACGGTGTCTACCGCAACACACGGAATTTCGTCTCGTCCCTGTCGATCGTGGGCAACAGTCCCGCCAAGTAGTCGTTTCAATCACACCCTCCAGCGGAGCGCTCCTATCATGGAAGCCCCTTTACGGAGGGTGCTTTCATTTGTCTAGAAAAGTTGCCCGTGAGAATAGTGTAGTAGGGAAGATTGGGTAAAGTCGATACAACAAAAGAGAGATTTGCGTATATAGCAAATCTCTCTTTTCTATAATTTTGGTAGCGGGGGTTGGATTTGAACCAACGACCTCTGGGTTATGAGCCCAGCGAGCTACCGGACTGCTCCACCCCGCGATACATAGCATATCTTATCAAATTTATGCAGAGAATACAACCGTCATTGGCACAGTATTAGAGACATATGCTAAAAGTGTAGATAAAAACAGCGAAGAATTGCTACAGTTTGATGCGCGATGCCGCTACTCGCACCGCTTCGCTCCAGCTCAAAAATGCATGCGGCGTATTGGCTACTTCACTTGCAGTAAGTTCGTATTTGACGGCCAGCGCGAGTTCGTGGATTATTTCTGACGCATGTGGTGCAACCACTGTTGCCCCAAGTACGACGCCTTTTTTGTCTGCGATAATCTTCACAAAGCCGTCGCGGAAGTCACTGGTGTTGCTGCGAGCGATCATGTTGAGCGGCGCAAGTCCTGTCTTGACCTGAAGATCGCGTTTGATGCACTCGTTTTCCGTAAGTCCAACCGAGGCGATACCAGGGAAGGTGAAGGTGAGGCGAGGAGACGCTGTGTAGTCTGGTGTCACTTTGTTTTTGTTGAGCATGTTGTGGGCGGCAATGCGACTCTCGAGAAGAGCGGTATGCGTAAAGCTGTTACTTCGACCTAGCACGTCGCCAGCGGCAAATACATGTTTTGCAGTAGTTTGGAGGTGCTCATTTACCTCGATGCCTTTTGGTGTATATTCTATGCCGGCATTCTCAAGCCCTAGATCTACCTCGGGTACACGACCAGCTGCCACGAGCACCTCGTCGACACGCACCGAGTGCTCAACCCCGCTATTTTCTTTTTCGACAGCCAATGTGCGAGTTTGTGTCAGTATGGTCGCGCCTTTGTGCTGTGACAGCAGCTGCTCCATGAGCTTTCCGACATCTTCGTCTTCATGTGGTAGCATGCGGCTCGCGATGTCTGCGACATACACCTTGGTGCCAAATATAGCCATAAGCTGGGCAATCTCTATGCCCACAGAGCCTCCGCCGATGATATAGAGTGTCTTGGGCGGTCGTATTGCTTCGAGGATAGTGCGAGGAGTAAGATAATCGATAAGATCAAGACCTTGAATATCTGGCAGAATCCATTTGGAGCCAGTGGCAATCAGGAAATGCTCGGCAGAAAGGTGTCGGCGATTGATGCTGATTTCGTGAGGCGAAAGAAAATGCGCGCGTCCGTGAAATGTCGTGATATTTTCGTTTTCGTAGTATTTGCGGTTGCCTCCGGCGCCAGTACGACGTACGGCCAACTCTTTCCAAGTGCGAATACTAGGGTAGTTATAGCTCATAGTGCTTGAGCGAAGTCCGAAACGAGCACCGTGGCGTGCTTCGTCGTAGAGCTGCGCGGCATGCAAGAGGGCTTTTGTGGGCACATCACTCCAGTTTGGCGAGTCGCCGCCAAAAGTGTCTGCCTCTACAACAGCGACGCGTCTGCCTTCGCGTGCTGCGATTGTAGCGGCTGCGCTACCACCGGCGCCGGTTCCTATGACGATAAGATCGAAGTCAAATTTTTGTTTTTTGGCCATATTGTTATAGTCCCCTTGTTATATTGTATACCTATGATGTTCGTATATGTAGGCGGCGCCAGGATGATAGCGGGTTAAGTGCTTACTAGCGACGCGTCTAATGTCGTGACTCGTCACTACCGGCCGTTGCTCGAGCCATATGATGACAGCATCGCATACCTTATCTGCTGTATTAGTCGCTTCACCGTCGTGACTGCGCTCACTGAGGCATGCTGCCTTGATGCTGTGATGTAACTTGTCTCGGCTAAACGATTCTGTTGAGCGTTTGCCACTAGATTTCACGATGTCTATAGCTTTGTCCCCCGTCATGACGCAAGCCCTCCGGCCGCAAGCGGAATGGTGAGTACTTCGTTGACGTAGAGATAGAAGCCGAGTACAAACAAGGCGCTGCCTGCAGTAAACTGCAAGAAAGTCTTATTTGCTTCACGCCAGCGTTGAATTTCACTTATCTTATGTCCACCACTCACGAGCATTGCGACAATAAGTAGGGACGACATCGATATACCGACGTATAGCAATATGCCAGATAGTTGTACACTTGGAGCCAAGGGTAGGATGATAAGTACTGATACAAGCAGCGGTGCTGCGATAAACAGCAGCTCGCCAAATACGCTCGCGAGCCCTAGTGCAAACGCTTCGCCGGTATTTTTTGTTTTTTTGCTGCGCTCGGCTAAGAACTCGGCGGTCTGCCTGGGTAGCCATAACATCGTGCCTTTACCTTTGCGATAGTAAAACAACCATACAGCTAGCCCCACGCCGAATAGCATGCCGCAGCTTGCTGCCCATAACACCGATGGCACCTGCTGCGAAGTGACAAGATAGCTCAGCAAAAGACCAAGCGTACACAGTAGTAGTGTAGTCATTGTGGTGGCACCAAGTGTAAATCCGCCCAGTAGGCTTAAGAGTCTCATGTGAGAGCGGCCATGGCCGAGCGAATGCCCACTCATGAGCGTGAGTGTGCTGATACTAAGTTGAAAACTAGCATGGATCAGTGCTGCGAGGCACACGATCGAGAGCGCTATGATGTCTGTCATATGTGTCTATTTTTTATAAAGCCTCATGACTAGTTATAGCATAAGCGGTCGACAGTAGTCAAAAATACAGCCAATAGGTATTGCAAAATCAAAGCTTTTATGCTAATATAGATATATTAAAACATAACACAAACAAAAGGAAATAACATGGAATTTGTAGAGACACCTGCCCGTGCAGAAGGAGAGCTGATGCACGTCAATGACTTGATGGACGCAGACCGACTCGAGGCTCGTCAGCGCTTATTTTTAGCTAAAAAGCTCGGTAGCGGCGTGATGGACAATATTATATTGGGCGCCGGTCTAGACGAGCTATCGCAAAGCGAACACGATCTCGCAGCATAGCGCGAGATGCTCTAGAAAAACCACTGGCTATCTGGTACAATAACATTTGTATTTGCGGCAGCGTAGCTCAGTTGGCCAAGCCAAAGGCGGTAAAATATAATCCGCACAACGCCCTAACCAACTTATCTCACTTCGCTAATACTCGAACAGTTGTATTTATATACGACTCTCATGTGGCAGCGTAGCTCAGTTGGTTAGAGCGCAGGACTCATAAGCCTGAGGTCACAAGTTCAATTCTTGTCGCTGCTACCAGGATAAGACGATCACTATTGTGGTCGTTTTTTCTTTGATCGGTGGTCATGCTCACCTACACGCGGGAACAGTACCGTGCTATTAGATGCCAAGTGATAAAATAGAATTGATATAGATAAATTAAAGGACTACCGATATGCACAACGATGAACTATGGCAAGTATACAATCAGAACGGCACGCCGTTGGGTACTGATGGGTATTCCCCGCTTGAGTTTAGCAATCATCCAGATGCGGTGATGGGTAATGCGCATGTTTGGTTTTGGAAAAAAGATCACGCCGGCGACATAGAGATACTCCTCCAGAAAAGGTCACTTACTAAGTCCAATAAGCCCGGGATGTACCACATCTCCGCAGCTGGTCATATCAATGTCGGGGAATCTGCTGTCGAAGCGGCTGTGCGAGAGACGCAAGAAGAAGTGGGGATTCATATCGATGCGGACAAGCTGTACTACGTAGGAGCAATGCGGCGCATAAATCTCAACCCAAATAGCATGGCTAACGTATATCTTTACGAGCTGAGTGGCGATGAGCAGTTTGTCTACCTTGACGGCGAAGTGGATTCGGTAGAGTGGCGCTCTTTGGATAATTTCAAAACAATCACGGCAGCTCCGGAAGATCATAACTTGGTCGATCAGGGGAGCACGTACTTTTCTCTATTGATCGATTCATTGCAGCAGGTCAGTAACGCATAGTGTACGGCTCAGGTATATCTCAGCGTTTCTTGCTACTATAGAAACACATGTTTTCGCAGCCTGCAGTCTTTGTGGATATAGAAACTAATGGTGGGAACGGCCCGAAGGGTCGGATTATTGAAGTTGGACTAATTCGTGTCGAAGATGGCGAAGTGGTACGAGAATACAAAAGCTTGGTAAATCCGGGAACAGGTGTGCCTGTGTGGATTGAGCGACTTACTGGTATACGTAATAGCGATTTAGTGGGTGCACCGTATTTTGAAGATATTGCCGAGGAGCTGCGCGATATTCTCGGCGGAGCTATATTTGTGGCGCATAATGTGCGGTTTGACTATTCGTTTTTTCGCTCGCATTTCGCTGCTCTTGGCCATGACTACAAACCGAAGCTTTTTTGTACTGTGCGCATGTCTCGCGGTATGTATCCAGAGCACAAGGGGCATAGTCTCGAAAAAATTATCAATCGCCATAACATAGCGGTCGAAGACAGGCATAGGGCGTACGATGACGCGCGGGCAATCTACGAATTTGCTAAGCTAGCGATTGCCGAAAAAGGACACGATGCTTTTTTGGCAAATGCAGCTTTGCAGATGAAAACTAAGACGTTGC
>LCPR01000002.1 GCA_001003725.1 Candidatus Saccharibacteria bacterium GW2011_GWC2_48_9 | reverse complement strand
TGATTTACCAGATCCAGTTGGACCCGTGACAAGGATCATGCCATTGGGTTCTTCGAGCGCATCGTTGATAGTGCTGAGTGACTTGCCCCAGTAGCCAAGTTTGTCGAGAGGTAGCGCGTCATTTGATTCGTTGAGTACACGCATGACGATCTTTTCGCCGTCGGTGATAGGTAGCGTGCTGACACGAAATGCGAACTGCTTGCCGCCTAGTCTGATTTTGAAGCGACCGTCTTGTGGTACGCGCCGTTCATCGATCTTTAGGTTTGAAAGTATCTTAATACGGCTCACGAGAGCATTGGCGATGTTTTTCGGTAGGCGATTGACTTCTTTGAGCACGCCATCGACGCGGTAACGCACCTGAATGTATTCTTCGCGCGGTTCGATATGGATGTCTGATGCGCCAGAACGGATTGCATACTCCAGAAGGAGGTTGACGGTTTTGGCGATTGGCGAGTCTTCGGCTACATCTTCTTCGCGGATGGCTTCGTTTTTATTACTGTCGGCTTGGATGCTGATAACTTCGCCGAGCTCTTTGCCGACATCTATGCGGTATGCATCGAGACCATTGATAATTGACTCACGCGTTGCAACGTAAATCTTGATGTGCGTGCCAATTTGCTTTTCGAGAAAACTAATAGCCTCCACATCGTCGGGATCTTCCATGGCCAAGTGTAGTAGGCCATCTGCATCAATCTGAAAAATGATGGCGTTATACTGCCTGGCGATGCGCTCCGGGATTTTCTTTAGTGCTGCTTCGGGAATTTTCTTTGGATCTATTTCAACGTAGGGAATTTTTGTATAGTCTGAAAATAGTTTGGTGAGGGCTTCGTCAGAAAGCAATTCATGCTTTTTGGCAAGTATTTGCAAGGGGTCATGCGAAGTGTCACTCTCTTTTTTGAGTGCGTCAATCTGTTCGGAGGTGAGCGTATTGCTGGCGCCCACCATAGCCAAAAATGTATTATCTGATATACGCATACTACTTATGCCTAGTATAGCGCAGGCGCAAGTGTTTTGGTAGCGTGTTTTTAAGTCGTGTATACTAGAGGTGATGAAGCTTGATTCTCTCGAAGATATGTTGGCATTTGGCCAAAAGATTGCCACGCGTCTGCAGGGGGGTGAGGTGCTCGAATTGGTAGGGGACGTTGGAGCCGGTAAAACAACTTTTACCAAAGGGCTTGCACTCGGACTTGGCGTGCAGGGCACGGTGCAAAGTCCAACTTTTACTATCAGTCGTGAATATGAAACCAGCTCTTTGATTCGGCTCGTGCACTACGATTTTTACCGCTTGCAAGAAGCTGGCATCATGGCCGATGAATTGTTTGAAGCACTGAATGACCCGCATAATGTTGTAGTAATAGAATGGTCTGATTCGGTGGCGGAGGTGCTGCCCGAAGATAGACTAACGATTGCGATTTCTCTGGTCGCGGGCGATGAAACTGCGCGAGAAGTGAGTATGCATGCGGGGGGTGTTGCTTCCACTCGTCTGCTAGGAGAAAAAGCATGATACTGCTGCTTGATACCTCTACGCCCGAGTGCCACCTCACATTGATAGAGGGCGACACGTCAACTACTGCTACATGGCTGGCAGAACGTGAGCTAGCTCACGGCCTCTTGCACTTTCTTGTTGAGCAACTGGCGGCACACGATAGCTCGCTTCATGCACTCGAAGGAATCGGTGTATTCCGTGGTCCGGGGAGCTTCACTGGGCTCCGTATCGGTATTGCAACACTCAATACTATTGCAGATTCCGAACAGATACCTATCGTCGCGGTGATGGGTGAGGACTGGCAGACTAAGGCGGTTCGTCGATTGAGAGATGGCGAAAATGACGGTATTGCGTTGCCGGAGTATGGTCGTGATGCACGCATCACTAAACCACGTAAATAGACACTTGCGCTATCACTTATCGTAGGGCTACAATATAAGTAGCTTTTTGATTTATTTTGAAGCTTTTGATGATTACTGAATAACTGATTTCTGCACCACGACGCCCAATGTAGGGCTACCGAGACCTCCGATACGTAGCAGCCCAACAGGGGTCAGCAGGAGAAAGGAAGGACATATGATAGAAATTCTTGCCGCAGTGGTAGGAGTTCTTTTTGGCGCAGGCGGAGCTATCGGCTACGAGCGCACAAAACGAGCGAACGCTAAGAGGAAGGGTGACCATGCAGTTGCCGACGCCGAGAAGAAGGCGGGAGCGATTATTCTCAAAGCGCAAGACAAAGCAATAGAGTTTACCGAAGCCGCCAAAAAAGAAGAGGCGCAACTACGTAAAGAACTCAAGCGTACCGAAGATCGTTTGCTCGACCGCGAAACCGCACTTGATAGGAAACTTGATGAACTCGATAGGCGTAGTGAAAAACTTCGAGGACAAGAAGACGAGATTGAAAAACTCAAAAATGAAATTCGCGAGATTCGCTCACGTCAACAAGAGAAACTTGAAAAAATTGCTAAGCTCAAAAAAGAAGATGCAGCAGCAAAGCTTATTGAGATGACCGAGCGTGATATCAAGCATGAACTTGTTGGTCTGGTAGGAAAACTACAAAACGACGCCAAAGAAGATGCAGAAGAGCGTGCGCAGACAATTTTGCTCACCGCAATGGAGCGTATGAGCAGTGAAGTAACTGCCGAGCGCACAGTCACTGCGCTTAAGCTTACCGACGACGAGATGAAGGGCCGTATCATCGGCAAAGAAGGTCGCAATATTCAGGCTATACAGCGTGAGACTGGTGTAGATGTGCTGGTAGACGATACTCCTGGTATGGTAGTGCTTTCAAGCTTTGACCCGATACGACGCCAAGTTGCACGGGTGACGATGGAGATGCTTATGAAAGACGGACGTATCCATCCCGGCCGCATAGAAGAGGTTGTGGCTAAGGCCCAGAAGCAGATTGACAAAGAGATTAAGCAAGCCGGCGAAGATGCAGCGCGCGAAGTTGCCGTAGTTGGTATTCCGCGTGAGATGCTTCGTTTACTCGGTGAACTGAAGTTCCGTACTAGTTATGGACAAAACGTACTCAAGCACAGTACGGAGATGGCGCAAATTGCCGGTATGATTGCTGAAGAAATTGGAGCAGATGCGCGTACCGTTAAGATCGCCACATTGCTTCACGATGTCGGCAAAGCCGTTACTCACAAGATCGAGGGTAAGCATCACCATATTGGCGCCGAACTTGCGCGAAAATATGGCATGAAAGAAGAAATCGCTCATGCTATCGAAGCGCATCATGACGATGTAGATGCAACGACTCCCGAAGCGCTCGTAGTACGAGTTGTCGATGCAGCCTCTGCAGCACGTCCGGGTGCACGTAACATATCAGCTGAAAACTTCGGCGAGCGTATGCGTGAACTTGAAAATGTAGCGACAAGCTTCAAAGGTATCGACAAAGCCTACGCTATCTCTGCTGGTCGCGAAGTTCGTGTAATTGTGAGTCCAAAATCTGTCGACGACCTCAGCGCTATCAAGCTTGCGCGTGATATCGCGACAAAGATCGAGAGCACCATGCAATACCCGGGAACCATCAAAGTCAATGTCATTCGTGAAACACGCGCGATTGAATTTGCCAAATAATGTACGAACGTACAGACATCCAGCACTACTTGGCGTCTCGCGTGGCCAGGCCGTCGAGTGCGGGCGTTATAGTAGAAGATAACGCTGGTCGGGCGTTGGTACTTAAAGCCTACTACAAATCGTACTGGGCTTTTCCTGGCGGATGGGTTGATGACGAGCAGACACCGCCGCAAGCTGCGGTACGCGAGTTACTTGAGGAGACGGGGCTTGTCGTGGACGAGTCGTCACTGGCATTTGCCTACGTTATAAATCGCAAGAGCGACATCATGCAGACATACCAGTTCCTGTTCCGTACAAGTCATGTACGAGATGATGGCGAGGCGATCACTATGCAGGCCGATGAAATTGATGCCTTTGCCTTTGTGACAAAATCGGAGGTATTAGCCGACGTCGATAACTACGGCCTCGCGGTTGTGCTATGGGCGCAAAACGATCGACGCGGATATATTGAGCAGACTCTAGAGATGAAGAATATAGCCTGATACAAATCCAACAAGGATAATACCACCACCCAGAATTGTGGTTTCAATAGCATCACGCCACCGGGGCATGTGTAGCATAAATGCGCGCCACCAACCTGCGCTAAACAGTATGACGAGGGTTGTCACGCATGACCACAGTATTGCAATTTGGATATCGTCTATAATCAGTAAGGGCAGTATTGAAACGAAGCTGATTGCAAAATACGCAATAAATTCTATCAATGCCGGCATGAAATAATGTCTGAACGGACTTCTCTTTTCGCGGCCGTCTATCTCATCTAGGTAATGCTCGCTGCTGTATTTGACGGAAGCGGTATTAAATCCGTTGACGATGATACTGACAAGCGCGGCAGATATCAAAAGATGTTGTTCGAGGCCAGCGAAGCTTAAGCCCACGATGATACTCGCACCAATGGCAAATCCGCCTTCAAAACCTTCGAACGCAGCCAAGAAGCGCTGCGCACCAAATGGTATGTTGAGTGTACGTCGTCTACGGTGTAGAGGATGGTGGACAGAGGTAGATGCAATGCGCATAGTGCTTATAGTATACAGTAACTCACAGCGCTTATGCAATCACGCTACTTGTGGTAAAGAAACTGATATACTAAATAATATTATGAAACAGTATGTCCAGCAAATCCGTCAGTATAGTAAAGATCATAGAGATAATCTTACGACGTTCACCATTATTATCGGTATCGTGGCGCTTGTTATCGCTACGGTTGTCGCAATTGTGTATAGTAGCGCACCAAAAATTATTTATGAGCCGACCAGAGCGTGCAGCCTCTTAACGGTTGTCGAGGCAAAGTCATTGCTTGGCGGTCGCACAATTCGTACGAACAATACTGCTCCACAGGTGTCTGCCGACAACGCTACGAGTCAGTGCGGTTACGCAGATGGCAATCCGAAGACAGGAGAGATGTTAGTGATAGCGATCATTGTGCGTGCTGGTGTCAACGATGAAGGAGTGGCTCGAAACAATACTGACTTTGCTGCGGCCCGGCCCGAAAAAGGCGTACAAGATATCGAAGGCCTAGGAGATGATGCATTTTTCAATGAAGCGAATGGCCAACTCAATATACTAGACGGTCGTAATTGGATGATACTCAGCTATGGCGTTGGGTCTGACCCGCTGAGTAATGCCTTGTCAGATGCAAAAGCGCTGGCGAGTAAGATTCTCGATCCCTCACCAGCACCATCGAACTTTTAGTAGATGTAACGGTACTGATTTGCAGGAACATTGCGCGATCCAACTGCACCAAATCCTGCGACACCGTTCATCTCTGAGATGGTAATTGTGCCATCGCCGTTAACTGACTCAACATAGGCAACGTGACCTGGAGATTCTGCTACTGCTCCGACGCGAGGATCGCTGCCAGTGGCGTAACCTTGGGCAGATGCACTAGCAACCCATTGTCCGCCGTTACCAAGCATGTTTGGTAAATCGGGGCGACGCTCTTTGGCGTACCAAGTACAGTAACCTTTGAAGTAGGTATTGCCAGCGCTATCTGTCGCGTACACCGCTTGCGAGCCAGGTGTATATGTTTGAGAGTAGACCGGCTCATAACCTGCGTTTTCGTATGTCGGCGTAGAGACGGCAACTGTCGCTATGCTCGCTGCTTGCTGTGCGGCAAACTCAC
Organism: Candidatus Saccharibacteria bacterium GW2011_GWC2_48_9; assembly: GCA_001003725.1. Lineage (GTDB taxonomy): Bacteria > Patescibacteriota > Saccharimonadia > Saccharimonadales > Saccharimonadaceae > Mycosynbacter. The sequence goes on along the minus strand of LCPR01000002.1, from coordinate 46,791 downwards.
TAAAACGGTCCGGGAGCTGTTCTTCTTTTGTTGGTATGCGAATTTCATTACCTACGTCGATCGTATCTGGATTGTTGATTTGAGGATTTGCGTTGTAAAGCTGGACATATGTCGTAGAGTGAGCAGAAGCTATTTTCTCTAACGTATCTCCGCTTTGAACAGTAACAATTGTCTCCGTTGCGGTGACTTGCTTATCGTTCGTTTTTGGTCTGGGTTCCTCTGCGCCGTACGCGGTAGAGCTAGAAAAAAGCACTACCGAAAAGACAACGGCTATAGCCGCGATACTTGATTTGATTGTCATTAATTTTCTCCTTTAGGGTTTGGGCCAATACTATGTGTATTGACACAAATTATAGTATGTTGCTTACGTATATTTCGTAAAAAACACAAAGACTATCGTAAGCGATTTGCTAGTGTGTGTCAACAAAACACAACGCTATATGTGTGATTACAGATGTAAATAATGTTGGTGTGATTACAACGTTATTGTTCATAAACGCCTATGCAATGTTTATTTTGCGCGTATATTTTCAATAGCATGAAGAACTTGCGTGGAGTTGACGAGCGACTTATTTAAGCCGTCGCCCGCATAGTAGCTCGATTCAGGATTCTCTCCAACTGTCTTTGGAAGTGCAGCCCATTCCTGTGCCAAATTCGCCGCAAATTCGCGCGTATTGATATCTTGGTTTATATAGCTTATCGAGCCTCTGCGTTCAAGCAAGGCTATCGCGAGTTTATCTTGAGTGGTTTCGTCGAATTTTTGGCCTGTATTAAGGTTAAGTTCTTGCACTAGTCCATCGAGTGTTGTGTCGATAATTTGATAGCGGCCAACTGCGCTGCTAGCATTGCCTTCGCGCACGAAGTTTGCTTGCCATTCGCGCACCTCAGCTATGGACATGTCGGTAAACTTAACAGATGTATTAGACGCATTACCGAAATAGGCATTGTAGTTCCCCTTGCTCTCAGCCTGGGCTATCAGATGGAGTAGTTGAGAGTAAGAGGCAGGGTCTGCGGCAAGTCGTCGTTCGCTCATGTATATAGCATACGCGAATAAGCCAGCGCACGACACCACCAATAGTACGCTTGCTAAGAATTGTTTTTTTCGTAGCTGCTTGCGCAAGATGAGTAGTTTTTTATTGATAAATCGAGTAAGCACAACTACTTATTATACCTAAATAAAAAAATATTCGCCTGAATAGACGAATATTTTATGGTCGGGGTGAAAGGACTCAAACCTTCGACCTCTCGGTCCCAAACCGAGCGCGCTATCAACTGCGCCACACCCCGATAGATGCAAGCATAATTGTAGCAAATATTTTACTATTTGACTAGGGTATGATTGCAAAGGTCTCGCGAGTATAATAATAGCATGAGACAAACTCCCTACGAAGCGCCAGATTTTTCGCTGCCAGACGAAAAAAGTGACCTACACACACTCGCCGATTATCGCGGCAAGTGGTTAGTATTGTATTTTTATCCAAAAGACGACACACCTGGCTGCACTACCGAGGCCTGTAGTCTGCGCGATGCTCGCGATGATCTGGCGGCGCTTGGTGCGCAGATTGTCGGTGTGAGTAAAGATGTGGCAAGTGCGCATGAACTATTCAAGGCGAAGCATAACCTCAGCTTTACACTACTGAGTGATGTCAACGGCGAGACTATCGAAGCGTACGGCGCTTGGGGTAAAAAGCAGTTCGGTCGCGAAGGTATATTACGTAAGACTTTTATTATCAATCCGAATGGCCAAGTGGTTAAGGCCTATGGCCGCGTGACGCCTGTAGGTCACGGCGAACAATTGGTTGCAGAGCTTAAAAAGCAGCAACAGGCGTAAAACCCCTTTTCTTGATTCTCATAAGGTCATCTTGGCCGTTTGAGCGCAACATCACGGGCTTTTGATGCAAAGCGATCTTCTATGACGGTCGGAGTGAAGTCGCCAAACTTTTTCTTGGCGGCCTCTTCGATAAGTGCATCGGCAATGGCGGGATTTTTTGGAAGCAGCGAACCGTGTAGATAGGTACCAATAACGTTTCGATATATACAGCCTTCAGTTTCATCTTGGCCGTTATTTCCTGCTCCGCGGACGATAGTGCCCAGTGGTTGCATGTTGCTATCAATGTATGTCTGGCCGCTATGGTTTTCGTAGCCGATGATATCGCCGAACTGTTCGTTATGTGTGACGATATTGCCGATAAGGCGTTCGGGTCCCGCATGTGTTTCAGCATGGAAGATGCCTATTCCATCGATAATTTGACCTTTACTTGTCTTAAAAAACCGACCAAACAACTGATATAGTCCGCAGATCATGAGCATGGGCGTGTCGTCGTCAGCAAGTGCTTGTAGTGTCGGCGCAAGTTTCTGTAGGTCCGCTTGTACTTTGAGTTGCCCGCTATCCTGCCCGCCGCCGCCTATTAGTATGTCTGCGCTTTCCGGAAAGATGTCTCCGACATTGTAGTCGATGAGCTCGACCTCGAAGCCATGCCACTCAGCGCGTTTTTTCACGGTTAAGACATTGCCCCAGTCGCCATAAATATTCATATCATCGGGATATAACTGCACGATTGTGAGCTGACGTTTGGTCATAATATACGCTCCACTTCTGTAATTTTACCTAATGATGCGCGTAGCTTGAGCATGGCTGTGTAGGTGCAGAATATTCGTTTTGGCTGACTTGGATATTTGCTTCGTAGGTGCGCGAGTGCTTTTTCGACATCGGTAGTTACGTCAGCAACTTCAACCTCATCGTACTGTAGGCGTAGCGCCATGTCGTATGCGCGTACGCCACTTACTTGTGCGACGCCAAGTGGACGCAGTGACTCAAAGTCAACATCCCATAGCCAACTCATATCTCGGCCATCTGCATAATTATCATTGATTGCAATCATAGTGGCAAAACCATCTGGTGAAAATGACTCAAGTGCGAGGCGAAATCCGCTTGGGTTTTTAACAAGTACTAGTTCAACCGGCTGGCCATCTAGTGTCAGTGTTTCACCGCGGCCGAATGCGGGGCGTACGTCGCTTAATGCGTCAAGTAGTGCTTTTTTATTGTAACGCTCGGCCGCAACGGTGCGGGTGAGCGCCAGTGCTGCCGCGGCATTATAAATGTTATATACGCCCTTGAGTTTGAGCTGCACTGTTTCTTCGCGATTGTCCATATGAAACACTGCTGTATTGTTGTCGATGCGTTGTAATATTACATCGGCGTCTCGTACATTGGTGCTATTGACAGCGCGATGCAAATCGTCGTCCGAGGGAAATTTTGCTCGTAATGTTTCGCTGAGGCCAAAGAATTCAGACTTCGTAGCTTCTGGTAGATTGTCAGCAATAGGAGCTATGCGCGGGTCTTCGCGGTTGAGCACTACGGTGCCGGTCGTGGCAGCAGCTATGTGTGCGAGCATGCCAGCTGTGGTATCTATTTCGCCGAAGCGGTCGAGCTGATCGCGCATGACGTTGAGGAGTAGGCTGTATTTTGGGGGTACGGAGTCGACGAACTTTACGGCGTGTGCCTCGTCTAGCTCGAGTACCGCCACGTCCGCATCGAGGTTGCCGCGGTAGTCGATGTCGGCGAGTAACGCTGCCGTGACGCCACGTGCAAAGTTGCTGCCAGTACGGTTGGTGAAGACTTTAAAACCTTGACTTTCGAGTAATTCAACCGTCATCTTGGTAGTGGTGGTCTTGCCATTGGTACCGCTGATAATAACGACACCGTAGGGAAGCGATGCAAGTGTTTCGCGTGTAAAGTCTGGGTCTATTTTTTCTATCACGAGTCCAGGGAATGCCGAGCCGCCACCGCGAAGTCGCGTGACGTGACGTACTACTTTTCCTATCGCTGCAATATGGGGTTTTGGCATAGTCCTAGTATAGCTTACGCTCGCATGATATGTCATGTGAATCGGTACGATTTCGCAGTAGTTTTCTAGAGGAAATAAGCTATAATAAGGTTATGTTTATAGTGGGCCTACTGAGATGGTGGTATACGATAGGCTGGAGTCAGCGCGCCCGTATGGTGTTAGCCCGTCTAGATAAAACGATGGACTTCTTTTCTATTGGGCTGTTACTACGCACTATGTTCTCTTTGTTTCGCCAAGATGGTGCTGGTTCAATCGATGGACCGTTGTCGGTCAAGTTTCAGGCATTTCTAGGAAGAGTGATATCTCGCGTCATCGGTGCGGTGGTGCGTACTGTCGTGCTACTTGTGGGTGTCGTTGCTATTGTGCTACAGGCGCTACTCGGTGTACTGGTATTAACGCTGTGGGCTACGGTCCCCGCGATGCCAGTAGTAGGATTCATTCTGATGATAGGGGGTTGGGTGCCATGGCAGTCTTAATCCAGAATCTTCATAGCGAACGCAGCGTGAAGGCTAAAACGGCCAAATTTATGACAACCACTGTTGTGATGCTACTTACTCTTACTGCGGCTATGTTGGCACTTGGTGGCGTTACGCTTTTGTTCGTGGGTGTAGCTGTTGGCTGGCTGCTTGTTGGCCTAGCGGCTATACCGGCTATGTTTGTTGAGTGGTATCACGGCGAACTGAAGTCGCTACCAGCCGAAGCGCAGGGCAACTCGGTAGATGCATGGCTCGAGGCTTCATTGCTCGCTGGACTCACGAGTCACTCAACGCCAAAGGAAGTTGCCGCTCTCGTCGGTGCGTCACAGGCCGGGCAGTTTATGGCGATACGGTTTGGGTTAACGGCTAACCTCTTGCTTAATATTGCAAGCGAAGATACCAAACAGACCGATGATATTTGGTCTGATGCTCGCGACATACAGCAGCAGACGAAGAGTCCGCTTATACACGGGGGTGTTGTCGCCGCAGCACTTATCCGACAATTTCCAAATTATGAAGGTCTTCTTGCGCAGATGCACTTAGAATACCAGGATATACTAGCCGGAATCAGATGGTATGACCATATTCAAGATCTTGTTGGGCAGCAGAATAGGCCAAAGCGAACTGGCGGTGTTGCACGCGACTGGTCGTTTGGCTATACGCCGCTACTCAAACGCTTCGGTGTAAATTTGAGTGAGCAATCTGGTGGTGCATTTACGGTTGAGCTCGACAGCCACTTGCGCGCGCTCGATCAGCTGATTGATACGCTCGGTACCAACGGCCGTCAGAACGCTGCTGTCATTGGCTCGCAGGGCACTGGAAAGACTACGCTACTACATGCATTTGCCGAACGCCTGCTCGATGCCGATGCAAATGTACCAAGTAGCTTGAAGTTCCGACAGGTGTATCTACTCGATTCGTCTGCACTTATATCTGCTGCGCCCGGCAGGGGTGAACTCGAAGGACTTATTATGCGTGTGCTCACTGAAGCGTATCGCGCCAAAAATATCATTATATGTCTTGATAATGCACAGTTATTTTTCGAGGAAGGTATAGGTGCCGTCGACTTGACGAACGTATTGCTACCAATACTCGAGGCTGGCAACTTACGACTGATTCTGACTATGGATGAACAACGGTTGCTGCAGATAGGGCAGCGCAATCCAGGGCTTGTCAACGCACTCAATCGTATCTCTATCGCGCCAGCTTCGCGAGAAGAAACAATACAGGTCATGCAAGATCAGTTGATCCTCACTGAGTATCGGCGAAAAGTCACCTATATGCACCAGTCGCTTGCCGAGGCATTTCGACTGAGCGAGCGATATATCCATGACCTCGCAATGCCTGGCCGAGCACTCAAGCTGCTTGAGTCGGCGGCGAGCTATGGTGAGAGTGGCGGTAAGCTCATCACCGCTAATTCTGTGCAGCAGGCGATCGAGCAGACTATGAATGTAAAGGTTGGTGTTGCGAACGCCGATGCCGAACGTGAGACATTACTGAACCTTGAGGAAAAAATACATACTCGCATGATCAACCAAACCAGGGCAGTGCAAGTAGTGAGTGATGCTCTTCGCCGCGCGCGAGCTGGCGTGCGCAACCAAGATAGGCCTATCGGTACGTTCTTGTTCCTTGGCCCTACTGGCGTCGGTAAGACAGAGCTGGCAAAAGCACTTGCAGATGTATATTTTGGCGGTGAAGACCGTATCATTCGCTTAGACCTCAATGAATACGTGACACTCAACGATGTGAGCCGCTTGATAGCCGATGGCGCAGAAGATCCAAATAGCCTTACTGCACGGGTGATGAAACAGCCATTTAGTGTGATACTACTAGATGAGATAGAAAAAGCGCATCCGAATGTACTGACGACACTATTGCAGCTGCTCGACGAAGGTATCCTCCGCGACATCAAAAACCGTGAAGTGAGTTTTCGCGATGCCATAGTGATAGCCACGAGCAACGCCGGTGCCGATAAAATACGTGAATATATCGATGCAGGGAAGCAAGTTGAAGAGTTTGAGGCGCAGTTTATGGATGAACTTATTAGTAGTAATCAGTTCCGCCCAGAGTTCTTGAACCGCTTCGACGAGATAGTGACATTCCGTCCACTCAATAAGACAGAGCTTGTGCAAGTCATAGACCTCATTATTGCTGGCGTCAATAAGACGCTGTCACTACAAAAAGTATCGGTAGAAGTGGCAGAAGATGCTAAACTATTTTTAGTAGATAAAGGTTATGATCCTAGACTGGGCGCACGACCGATGCGACGCGTCGTTCAGCGAGCAGTTGAGAATACCGTAGCAAAAGAAATGTTGGGGGGCAATGTGACACCAGGGACGACGATGCATATATCGCTCGCACAGGTGCAGAATATCTTAGGTGCAGAGATCGCTGTGGCAAATATTCGCAGCGAACAAAGCGCCGGAGAAAGCACTACATGAAGCGCTTAGCTTCGTTTTGGGGTGTTGCCGCTTTTGTGGTGGCAATGACGCTTAGTGTGATTGGGCTACAGCAAGCGCAGGCCTTTGATTTCGGTGGTGGCGGTGCTGCGGTGCCTCAGAATCCTGTGTCTACTTGTGCGTATGACAACCTTGGTTGGATAATCTGCCCAGTACTACGCGCAACATCTCAGGCAGGTGACTATGCATTTACGTTTGTGTCCGAAAAGTTCATGGTCGTAGACGTTAACCTATTCGATACAGATAGTGGTGCCATGCAAGCATCTGGGGTGATGAGTGCAATTGCAAACGTGCTATTTGTGATCGCCTTCTTGTTTATAGTGTACTCACTCATTACCGGTAAAGGCATGGATAACTACAACATCAAACGTCTGGTGCCAAGGTTTATCTTGGCAGTGATATTCGTTAATGTATCTTTTTATATTTGTCAGGCCATGGTCGATATTTCGAATGTTATTGGCTATACGGTGTATCAGGCGTTGGTCGACGGTATTGCGGGCAATATAGGTCCTTCTGCCATGCCGCTCGCGAGTGAGCCTGGTAAATACGATGTCAGTCCTCTGTTTGATATCACTGCCGGTGTCATCACAAAACAAGAAATTGCATGGGTGCTCTTGGCGCCAATGACGGCAGTGGTTATGTCGGCCGCAGTCATATGCTCGATTCTTATCGTAGTATTGATCGTTCGCCAGACGCTCGTAGTCGCACTCGTGCTATTGGCGCCACTCGCATTCTTTGCCTACTTACTGCCAAATACGACAGATTACTTCTCAAAATGGCTGAAGCTATTTATCCATATTCTCATTCTTTACCCTATCATTGCCATACTAGTTGGAACGGGTCAGATTGTGAGCGCCAGTATCCTCAAGGCAGGCTCGAGCGACTATAAGGTAGATAACGATACGATTCTTGTGAGCGGCAGCCAAAATAGCGCTACGCTTTATCTAGTTGCGGTAGGCGCCGCAGTCTTACCGCTCGCTGGCACATGGTATGTATTCAAGGCTGCGACAAATGGCCTCGATGCTGCTGGCGCCAAAGTGTCGCGTAACGGTCTGCGTCGCTCGTCTAGGGAGCGTGATGAGAAGGTTAAGCAACGTGAGCAGACAAATATGGATCTGAACAAGAAGTCTATGATGCTCCGCGGTATCAATAGGTTGCAGCAGCTCAACGTTGCGCAAGACGGTGAAAGTAAAGCATCGGTATTTGGAAAAATGGGCGGAGCGTACCGTAGTCGTTCGAAGCATCAGGCGAAGTCTCCCGAACAAGCTAAGTTTGATAGCCAAGTTCAGGATAGGTTGAGCGAAATTCGAAGTAAATCCGCGGCGACTGGTGCCTCTCCCCAGGAAATGTACTCGCAGGCGCTACAGAAATATCAAGAAAAGGGTGGAGATACAACTAACGGCGACTTCAATATCAATAGTTACGAAGGTATCGACCTCAAGGCTTCGGAAGCCTACTTGCTTGAAAGCCTTGGAAAAGGCGGGGTCGCAACTTCTACTGCAGTAGGGGCAGTGGCGGCAAACAGCGCTGCAGCGCAGCAGGGCGGCGGCCAAAAAGCCGACGAAAAAGAAGAAAAGAAATCTGCTGGTATCAGTTCTCTAAACCGAGACGGCAAGCAGTCTGGTGGCGGCGGCGGAGGTGGCGGCGGCCAAGAGCCGAGCGATCCATACAAAGCGCCTTCAACTGGCGGTATATCGATTCCCGCAACAGGCAGTAGCCCCTCGCAGCAAGCGGCTGCGTTGGCTGGAGCAACTTCGCACTATAGCAAACCTGGTGCGTCTGGCGGCGGGACTGCGCCTACGATACCCGAGGGTGCGACAGTGATTATTCAGCAAGTTGCGCCAAGCCAGGATACTGCTGGCAGTGCTATGGGGCCGGGCAATGTCGCGGGTTATGCAGCTCGACGACCCATGCAAAGCAGTAACGAGCTACTTGCGAAAGCTCGTGCGGCAAAGTACGTGGCAGATACGCAAGATCTGATAGCCGAGGGAGACGACGATATCCTTAAGGCAGCAGAAGTGGCAAATGTGACAGATATACCAAATGAGCCAAGAGATCTGAATCCATGAGCATACGGGACTCACCCGTCAGTACCGAAGCGGACGATATGCATGCGCCGAACACTAGTCTTGAGCATTCTCGGCAATCACTCAAACATATGGAGGAAGACGGAGACGGCGGCACAGTCAAAGTAGAAAGTACTAAGAAGACTGATAAAAAGTCTACGATAGATAGCGAAGAGCGCTACGCCGAAGAGATCCACACGGGCCACGTGAGTTCGGTGCTCTTTGTATGTGTGACATTCATACTAGGGGTGGTCGGAATATTATTTCTTTCTCCTGTCGTACTGCTTGTGAATAACAAAGAGCAACTTGTAAACGACCTCAATGATGGTCTTTATGCGTATTATTCTTACAGCAACAAAGTACTCGGTATGCAGGTTGGCGGTAATTGTGACGAAGAAACTATCGAATGCAAATTCAAGACAATGAGTCCCATGCTCAAAGACACGTTTGAGCGCTACGGGTTTGACGTCTCTGCTAACGAAGCGAGTAACGAACGCTACAATGTGTCGCGACTGGGATTCCCTGACGGCCAAGGCACGGCAACTAATGCTTCATCGTTAGCCTCTGCGCGCAAGAACCCCGATATGGATAACCTGGTTAATAAGGTGTATAGCTCGCGCACAGGGGTGTACCAAGACCGTCAGTTTTACGAGCGACTGCTCGACAGATTTGGCTTAATTCAAGACAACACGCTAGGTGGTGCAACAATAAAGGATTTCGACGAATCTTTTGATCGTCGCGTTAACTATGGAGATTCTCGCTATCAGGATCCAGACCAAGACCCTAACGCGGCTGCTGCATCGAGTCAAGATTCTCAAGATTTGCTTGACGGTAACGCAAGGGGCATATATAGCCTCAAGAGTCTTAGCGAGCAAACCAACAAGTACCGAGGAGAAATATATACGAATCTTGTCGACAAAGCAAATACACACCTTTCGTTGGCCTGTGCATTCTCGACCTACGGTAGCTTGGCCGAAAATGCTGCAGTGCGCGCCAAAACGGTGACTATCGCCCGTTTTGCTATGAATTATCTTGCGGTGGCGGACGATATAAAAGCGGGCGTACCACTAAGTGGTGAAATTGCTGTGGAGTCTATGGCGAACAAGTTGATTCAGCCTGGTGGAGACGGCAAGAACGCGATGGACGGCGATACATATCGCACACCTGCACTTGGTGAATCGGTTAAGGATCGTATATCGATTTTGCGAGATATTTCACCACTAATATTGCTGGGAATACTTAAGCCTGGTGCTCCCTCCGTCCCTGGGTCAGAGTACCTTAAGCTGTCGCTTGCTGCGCAAATAGTCCGTAACTCTGCGAGTGACACCAGTGCGGCGGGTCTGTGTGCGCACGGTAGGTCGGGCGCCCAGGCCGGAACCGAGCGTGGGGGAGCGTGCTGGGCGCCAGCATCTATGCCGCTGGCGAGTTATATAGGTGTAGCTGCCGGCGGTATTATAGGTGGTCTACGAATGCCAATAGAGCAGTTCATTTGCCCGGGTTCACTTAAGGCGGTTGTTGAGCTTGTTAAAAATGCTACACGCGCTGAGGCAACCGCAACGCTTCCCGAACGCCTACGGTTAGCTACGTCTCAAGAGGCTGGCAAGTTTACCTCTAGTACGAGTGGTATTGATGCGCAAAATGCGATATTTGCTGGTGCTGGTACTATTTTAGGTGATCGTGCTCAGTCACTAGGCATGCGTCCAGCGTCCGTGACAAGCTTGACGACATATCTCAGGGCCGCCGAAACAACTAGACGAAGTATCGAAGACGAACGTCGCACACTGGCTCGCAATACTCCTTGGGACGCGACAAACCCCTACTCGTTTACTGGCAGCCTGATCGCAACACTTGCACCGGCTGGCGCTGCGGCAATGCCAAACCAATCATGGCTTACAGGCACAAGCTCCTTGCTCTCATTGGTTCCCGCGTCTTTGAGTAAACTGACATGGACAAGCGCAAATGCACTGTATACGCAACCATTTCATTTTCAGCCGACGCGACTTCAGCCCGCCTCAATCTGTGGCATACAGGGCGGACTTGATGCTGATATTAATCCAGATTTTGCATGCAATGTGCGATACTCAATGTCGCCAGACGAATTGTCTGCAGATATATCTGAGGTCATAGAGTATATGACCCAGTCGCATCCAGATGAAGCGCCATCTGACGTGGCATCGCGCGATGTATCTTCTGACAGTGCAAGGGGCTCGCGCATGAAGCAGCAAGCAGAAGAAGGAAAGAACGCTGCATATATAGATGAAGCCACTGGTATGCCAAACAAATTTACTGAATATGAAAAGTTCCTGACTTACTGTACAAATCGCTATGATCCGTGGGGGAGTGTTGGTATTGCTATTGAAGAGCAAGACTATAGCTACGTAGAAGACCCTATCGACAACGAAGATAGGCGAACCTACAACTCGCGGAGTGGCTACCGCGAAAAACCAGATGAAGAGGACTTGCCTGCAAGCTACTATGCACTGGGATGGGGTGGTGCAGACGATCAAGACTGGTATACTGGCAAAAAGTGTACCGAGGACGGCGAGATGATGAAAAATTTCCGCGCCTACACTATGGCATGCGGAGTACTAGCGAGCATGTCCGGGTCGCGCCAGTGCTGGCAAGAAGATGCATATTCAAACTCGCACGACGATTTCTACACAAGCAACAATATCATCTTTAAAGCGTCTAGTTAGACGAGCTCATCTTTCTTAGCGTTGAGGAACTGCGTCCACTGTCGCATAAGGCGAAGTATTGTTTTGAGTGGCAACTCAATCAAGATATCGAGCGTGATAGCAATGAGGTTAACGCGGCTGTAGCGATACGAGATTTGCTGACCAACGTAGATAAATGGCATATATACAATATCTCTGAGCAGTGCGAGTGAGCCTTGCGACGTGTAGACGGCTTCGATTTCTCGAATTTGGTTTGATAAACGAAACGCCAAGAAGCTTGCGGTCGACAAGAATATAAAGAATATGATGCCCTGGACTATATTGAACTGGAGTGAGTGAAGGATATAGGAGAGACCGGCAAATATAGTGACGAACATGACGACATATAGAATATTGAAGCCGACTGACGGTGCGGCACGAGGGATCCGGATGGCGTATGTTTGGCTATCGGATTCAGAGTATAGCATACCGGTAGTTTGCTGTACGATTGCATCGGTGTTTCTGCCTGTAGGCGTGCTAAGTGTGAGGCGAGATAATGCAATGAAAAGGGCGGGGAAAAATAGATTGAGAATCAGCGGAAGCCACAGTATATGTCCTTCGACGAATATATCATACGGCACTTCGATACCAAGCCCAATGATACTTTTCGTGATAAGCAGGAACGCGATACTACGTACGATACCTTTGTCGAGGCGCCGGTTGACTGCTTCGTACTCTTGCTCAATATGTTGACGCAAGGCGTATTCTAGCGAGTCTGGTGTTTTGAATGCATGGGTGGTAATCGGTGCATCATCGGCATAGAAGCCGCTGTATATCATGCGCAGAGTGGCACCGTTTTTATTGAGTATACGGCTGAGGTATGCGACAGATTTACTGTCGAATAGTTGGTCAAACTTTGCATTAAAACTTTCGAAGTTGTGAATAAGGCCGATATCTTGACGATAGCTATCGAGAAGTGCAGCGCGAATCGATGCCATGTCAGACTTGAGGATAGATTTTTGGATAGCAATATAAAGCACGAGGGAATGGTCATGCGGGTCGATACGGTCATTCTGACCGATTATTTTTGCTAGGTCGAGTTTTGGCTGTAAATAGGTAAATGCAAAATGCGTAAATGAAAGTTGACGTATATTGCTATGGAGCACCTGCTCGCAGCGCACGCTTAGTACATCGAGTATCCAGCTTTGAAATGTTAATCTCTTTGTGCTATTTGACTCGATTTTGGTGTATTTCCAATATGCGTTGTAGTACCGCTTAAGATGCTCAGAGATTGATTTAATATCTGCTTTAGTAGCATAGTCGTTTGGCAGGTATTCTGCCTGCGTTAGCTCAGTCACTAGCTCTTCTGCTAGATGATCTGTAGTGATATGCTCATGGAATGACAATACTCGCTTAAGATAGCGACGAATTGCCCGCTGTCGCAGTAAGTTGTCTTCTGCGTATTCAGAGGCATTGCGCAGCTGTTCATACGCTGTCGACAGCTTGCTGCCAACAGTTGGTATGTGGATGGTCTCGTGTTCGCGACGTGCCAGTAGATCGCTCTCGTAGGCATCTATCCTAGTAAGAGAATCGACGAGCTGTCGTCCGAGTTGACTCATCTGAGAATCGTGGTTCACGATGACCAGTATAGCATATTATTTGATATTTTCATAGAATTATTATAAAGATATGTCAAGGTGACACGACTGTATTTTACTAAATTAGCCCGGCACGTTAAGATACCGGGCTAATTTTGAGAGCTTATACTATTGCTGTTCGAGCGTATTCAGAATTTCTTCTGCTGCCGGAATATGCTCCCATCCAAGTGAACGGTTTGTGAGCAGCACGACTGCTTTTCCGTTTTCTCTGTCAAGCATGGTCATGGTACTGAAGCCTGCCGTAGTACCGCCATGATGAGTGAACGTCTTTCCATCTTTTTCGGTAGATGTATATTTTTGCACTACTTTTTCCTCTAAGTCATATATAGATAAGAATAGTATAGATAATTTCGATGTGCCATAGAAATGGTACGGTATTATATATGTGCTAAGAACTAAATTAATGATGCAGGGGTGATGCTTATCTCTATGCGCCTAGTCATCTATGTAAGTCGATGGTATACTGCTAACCAGTTATGCTTAGAAGAATTAAGTCCTCTACACGAAAGACCCTTATATTCTCAGCGATTGCCATTCTGATTGCCGTGCTGTTCGGGATTTTAATTCTATATGTATCTCATGTCAGCGAATCTAGCGATGGCAATATGGGTTTGCTTGCTTGGGGCTTATTGCTGTCAGTAATAATGATGCTGCTAGTCCCGTTTTTTCTCGTAGCTGCGATCTTCAACGCGATAGTGGTATTCACGGAGCCGAATAATACATTTAAAGTCATGTGCGGAGTAATGTCTTTAGTCTTTATATTCACAGGTTTGTTTTTGTTAAACTGGCTACTATAAGCTAAATAATAAAGAGCACTCGTGCATGTAACCAAAAGCTGTTTGCTATCAAGCTTTTAATATCAAAGATAGCAGATGTAAATAATAATTTCGATGTGCCATAGAAATGGTACGTCGTTATGTGTGAAATAAGAACTAATTTGCTTAATTCGATTTAGCTCTGCCTATCTACTTGGTTACACATTATCAATGTTTTAGTGCTTGTAATCTGCCGTTTACCATATGTAATTTGCGACATCGCGCGATGTAGCCGACCTAAAGTCCTTAATGTACTCGATTAGTTCATCGCGTTCTAGCCCGCTGTCTTCAAGAATGATCAAGGTGTTTCCGTAGACTATGTTATAAGTTGACGGGTATTCTACAGCCTGCGTCCAGACTGTTAAGTCGCCAATTCTACTATCTACGCAAGGATATTGGCGTTGACCAGGTTTGAGTGGGTACTGGTTTCCTAGGCTAGAGAATATTATACATGAGCTATTGTCGTAGCCAGCTTTTTTTGCTTCATCTAAGTGTACGAAGTAGGTGTCCATTACCTCATCTGTATGACTAGACAAGAATGGGTAGCTGTCTTCAGCGACATTCAGGCTAAATGCACTTTGATTCGTGCCTGCCGGCAGAAGATATTTAAGATTATAAGATTCTAGGAGTGCAGTATAGTCATTAATTCTATTCGCACGATCAGTCAATCGTTCGCTGCGTAATTGAAAGGGTTGAGCAATTGACACCAACGAAAACGTAATCAAAATACTCATTAGTATAATACGCTTTCTGCCGTGTAGTGTGTGTCTCATGGATGCTCGCCATGCTGTGATTATGGCGAGATCGGCAACTGCGCCAAAATATACGTATAAGTATGCACCTTCATTGCTCGCTAGATCAAAAACGAATAGAGGTGCGATACTAGCAACTATACTAGCAGAGGAAAATATGACAGATGAGTTGAACGTTTTTGCTAATCTTTTTCTATTTACAATAGTGTATATAAAAAAAGCCATACTCAAAATTATCGGCATAGCCACAGAGACAAATGTGATAATTAATCCTATGATTAAAGCAGTTACAAAATCGGGGCCGAGTATCATGCTGAATACGATTATACACCATATCATTAAGTTAGATTTGTCTCGGCTTAAGCATTTAGATCTACATTAGAATTAACCTTACAAATTCACAATAGTTTTGATGTGCTATAGAAATGGTACAGCGTCATATATGAAATAAGAACTAGAGTCACGAAGATTGTTGAGCAGCAATGATACCTGATTGGATTTTGTCGAGTTGCTCATCGCTCATTTTTGGTCCTTCGAGGGTTGTGAGCCATCCGCGATATTCTTCTACAAACTCTGTAGTTTCGCTCCAGACATCAGTCTGGCTGGCTATCGGTCCATGAAGCGGGTAGAGTTTTGCGTGAACATAGGCAACCCCCGTCCCCTCAAAAACTAATGCAACCCTTGAAACATCAAGCGCCTTTTCAAGTAACTTCGCTACTTTCCTTGTCGCAAGCAGTAGCTCTGCGTAGTCATTGTCTTCAAGAGCGAACACATAGTCGCTAAGATTAGTTTTTGGGATGACTACAGTAAGGCCGGGTGTGTTCGGATAAGGAGTAAGAAAAGCCATGTGCTTCTCATCTTGCCACACTACACGACTCTCAATTTCACCACGGATAAGTTTGTCAAAAATTGTATCTGGCATGAGAGTAGTATATCAAAGATATAATTTCGATGTGTCATGGAAATGGTACGGCACTATATCCGAAATTAAAGCTAAAATAATCGAATATAAGTGCTAGCTACAAACTTCTTCTTAAAATTGTGATGAGAAAGGCAAAATTTAATATAGCACTAATGCCGCCGACAATTATGCCAATCAAATGTATCGTGTCTCCGTCAGGTCGCCTTCCGTCATTTATTATGCACCGTGCGTCCGTTTCTTCAACCACTACTAGTCCGTCTGCCGACCTAGAGTAGCCGCCGCCGCAGTCTGCAATTGCCGGCATTTCAGGCGATAGTGGAGTTAAGTATATTAGAAGCAAAGATAATAGTGCAAGTAGCGACATGACCATAGACGCTATTACGAGTGTTTTAGTTGATAGCACTTTTTTTGTTTTTGTCATCTTATTCATACGTTAATAGTAGCAGATATAAAATAATTTCGATGTGTCATAGAGACGGTGTGTCGTATTGTTTGATGTCTTATGTGTTAGTGTATAGCGGAAATTTGTGATTAGGTCGGCCGACTTTCCTGTATAACTTAGCTGTCAGTCTTCTTCTGCTTTCCGTACAATACCATCTTGAATAGTGACGTTAACCCGATCAGACCTAAAATCACCAGTTAATGCTCCGGAATTTTCAGGACTTACATCACGATATATAAGACCATCTTTTTTAGCCTTGGTTTTAGCTTCCGACTCGGTCAAGCCAACGTATGTAGGCAATTGCTTTTGTGCATCTTGATTTGCAGCTGAGGAGAACAAAATAAGGCACGCTAGTCCGGTAAGTAGAACTGCCAGTGCAATGATTGCATAAGCTGATTTCGTGATTTGAAATCTTTTCGTTTTGGATTGTTTCATGGTATTTTTCTTATGCTTGTTGTAGTTTAAATAATATATTATTGATACGACTTTAGGATAGAATAGGCGATTACAACAGTAACGACACCTATCAGTAAAATCACTGCTAAGTTGGTTGAATTAAATCTAGGGCCTTTTGACGATAGAAGTGTTTTTTTGATGCTTTCGTTTATTGAACTTATCCAACTAAAGATATCGAATCCTTTGTTATTAACACTACCTTCAGGCATTACCTGGTTCTTTTTCTTTATGATTAGATGCTCGCTTCGAATTAGATATGCTGCAAAGAAGATAGGAAGAGCAACTGTTGCAATACGGTGTAATAAGAGTAGAGGGCTGAGCAATAGAGGGACGATAAAAAATGGATTCGCCAACAGCATGCCGTAGGTGAGTGCTATACCGGCTGCGATTATGATACTTACGAGTCCGCTGACCGAATACAGGATCCCTGCGAACGCATAGTTACGATGTACCGCGATTCCTGTAAGTAAGAGTAACGAACATACGCCCAGATACTGCCAGTTTGGAAATACTTTTTGGATGATCGCGAATGTGCATGCATACACGAAGACTATAGCGCCAGCAAATATGATAGTAGTACCAACTTTTATACGAGAATTGTCATCATGACCTGCCATATTACAGAGACCCCTTTACCTTGAAGCATGATACAAGCTGTGTCGGGTCATTTATTGTTGACATGAGTTCTTCGTCGAAGTAGCAGATTAAATCTGACGCTTTGATTTCACCATCAGTTTCTTTGTCTCTGCGTACCATATATGCTCCGTGAAGACTGGATGCATCTGCATTAACATCAACATTTTGCCAAATTTTATATAGGTGCGCTGCGTGTCTGTTCAAGCTCTCTTTGGTTGTTTGTTGGTTTACAGACACAAGGTTAATTTTATAGTGGATGGAGTCGGACTGCTGAGTACCGCTAAAAGACTTAAAAGATGGCAGGGGTGCTTTGATTTTAGAAAAATCACTGTTTTGAAGAGAGAATGTAGCACCTCCTTTTACTTCTTTGTTTGTGATCGAGCTTACTAGTTCACTTACTCTAGCTTGCTCGGAAAGTAAATAATAGCGCTCAGGAAAGTTGTCACGATACGTATTGCTGTTTTTATTTCGTTGGATCTTAAAGCTGTCTGTAGTGTTTTGAGAATCTTTCCGAATTGCGTATGCTTCGACTACCTCAATCCCGCGCTTATCTTCAGTCGTGGTTATGCGTTTTATGGTAAATTCATGGCCATATTTGTCTTTGAGATATCTCCTCATGAAGTCCTGCTCTGTTGTTGCTGTAATCTGCTTGTGAAGATCTGCATCAGGGTGTACTAGTTGAACAGCAATAAGAATAACACTTGTGCTTAATAATAAATAAGCACCAAATATAATTATTTTTTGTTTCATTGGATACCTAAACTAAAGATTTGACTGTCCATAGATATATCATATCCGAGAAGTACCTTTTAGAGAAGACACGTAATCGATGCTATTTAGCGGTGAATTTAAGAAGTATGTTACGATAATATAATTTCGATGTGCCATAGAAATGGTACAGCGTGATTCGCGAAGTTAGAACTGAATTAGCTCTATAATCTCGTTTGACCTTTTTCCTTTAGGTCTAAAATATCAATATTCCTCTCATTGAGAATTTTACTATCACCCAAGTGCCGACCTTGTAGACTATCCATCTTTGGCTGTATTTAGGGTGATAAAATGCCCATGTATGCCAAACATCTTCCTTTTCGAAATATTCATTTCTGACATATAGTATCTCGCCAGGCCATTTTTAGTATGTATCTGATATATCAGTATGGTACCCATATTCTGATGAGTTTTTGCATACGTTGGTTCGAAGTTTACCGCACACCCCTCGTCAATTGCAGCCTATGGTTGGTAGATGGTGGGTCGGTGAAAGTAAAGACCTGCTGAATATGGAAGAACTCATGGAATACTGCGCTATACGGATTTCGTTCCTGTTTTAGGCTATCACTATAATTCTTAAGGACGGCGACATTAACTTGATTCCTAGAAAAGGCCAGTGATATCACTACCGCCATTGTCTGTGAACTTTATGTCGATTATTTCTGGCAGTTTGTCCAACAGTTTGATGCTTCAGTGTAAGTCTCTTCAATTGACAGTACAAACCGCGACTCAAAAGATTCGTCGGAGAAGTTAATGATATTAATCATTCTTTTGCTAAACAAAAAGACTTCCAAAGAATTCTTCCTTGTAATTCTTGTGCTTTGGTGTACTGTTTGGACAGAGTTAGTACTGTTATCTGTAGCCAAGAGGGTTGATCCTTACGGTATATACCTTGACATTGCGTTAATTAACGTATATAGTATGTAGAATGAATGTATTCTACGCATCTTCAAGTAGAAAAGATGATACCGACCCAGATTTTATCGTAGAGTACTTACGTGAAAAATATCATGTGTTTCACTACGACCATGTATTTAATGAGCCAAATGACACATACCCCTTCGATAAGCTTGTTGAAGAGATATCAAATGCTGATATTTTTATTGGTGAGATGAGCCGATCGAGTCAGACGTTAGGGTTCCAGTTGTCTTTTGCGTTGAACGCGACGAAACCTTGTCTGTACCTTTACAGTAAAGAAAATAAGGGGCAGCCAAAAGGATTAATTGGTAATATACCGTCTAGGAATCTAAGGATTAAGAGTTATACCTCCTCCAATATTTCAACGGTAATCGATGAATTTATGGAATATGCTCATAGGCAAATGCAATCGACACGAACCAGCTTCATGAGCACAATAGAAATTGATAACTATTTATCCGAACGTGCGAAGCTGGAAGGTATATCCAAGGGTGAGCTGATCCGTCAAATTCTGCACCAATCGATTAATGATTGGAAGTAATAGATAAACATTGACATACTATTCTTTGAATGATACCATTTTAAAAATCAGACCTGTTATGCAACGCATAACAATTACAGAAAGCGTAGAATGAGTATCGAATCTATACCGCTATCCAGAGAAAGCTTCACGTATCACGACATTGCAGAGCTTGACCCGCTTTCACTTGACGAAATAATGATACTTCTCCCAGAACTGAATAGAAGACAGGACGTGGAATCAATTAACACTGTCCTTAGCGAGGTGGTGTGCACATCGCAATATAATGTAGTCTCGCAGGAAGACGCTCTTGCCGCACTGAGGGACTTAGATTTCTTGGCAAGCTCATTATTGCGACATGGTGCACAGCCGTTGCAGTCGGTCGATGGCCTTGAGGGTGAATTGATGCGGCTGGGTAATGTAGCTGGCACAATACCAAGAGGAACAGTGTTTACATATGCATCTATCAATCCGTTAGATGAGCGTATGCGATCGTTTACGGGGACGACTGAGGAGGCATTGTTTATTGACTCTGTGCGCAACGGCACCTTGGCCTTGGATCTTGCACTTACATCACTGAGTGACAAGTCTATGTATGATGACGAGGGAATGGCAGAGGCACTGACGACATCGGCGGCAGCGATGGATACTATGATAGCTTCAATAATTAATGTATACCATACAATTACTCCAGAGTTTTTTTCCGAACAGATGCGTCCATATTTTGAGCCGCTTGTGATCGGTGGGCGGAAATTTACAGGAGCTGGAGGTGCGCAGATGCAGCTACTCGCAATCGACCGAGTCCTTTGGGGAAATAATGAAACTGATCCTGAATACCAAGGGTTTTTCAATGAAAACTACGAATATTTAACACCTACCCAGAAAGAATCTCTGGGCCATTTTCTAACACGCAACAGCCAGACTACATTAGTCGAGTGGCTCGAAAGTCACCCAGATGAATATCCACAGATGCGACAAGAGACTGTTTCGCTTTTAAGAAAAATAAAGAAGTTTCGCTACCCACATAGAAGGGTCGCAAAAGGGAATTTTAATATAAGAAAAAAAGGTGCCGTAGGTAGTGGATCCTATACACCGGATATATTGGATGTACTAATATCCAAGACAGAAGAATCAATATTAAGAGCTACAGGTGAGGGAGATGCATAAGACAGATTTTAAAAGTTTTAAGGTTGGCACTATTTTTAATTCCGCAGTAGATAGCGGAGAGGTAGGACGGCCTTATTCTCACGTTGAAATTTCATATCCCTCTAGGCTAGAGGCAATGGCGCTAGACCCAGCGAAAATCGCAGACAATAACAATCTTATCTACGAGGCGGGTCAAGTGGATTTTTGTGTTGCGTTATACAAAAAGATTAAAGTTACCCTCGATTTGGAGTCGAAAGAAATCACGATATCAGAGCGAACTCCTCGCAAAGGATTAATACGGCATGCTGCATTGCTGATGCGCCAGGCATTAAACTTAGACTTTGGTCTGATTATTGATGTCGATGATCCTGTCAATCTCCGTCACTGTGGCCTCGGGTCTAGTAGTTCGCTCATCGCGGGTACGGCAGCTGCCATTAACGAGCTTTTTGGTGCTCCTATGGCACCTCAGGATCTGGTCAGGTATTGCGCTCAGAATCACGGAGAAGAAGTAGACTCAGACGACAGCATACTAGTCCCAGTTCAGTGTATTGGAGGATCGGGGGTGTGTGGGCATTTTGATGGTGGACTAGTCGTACTCGCTGGTCAAGCAACTCCAATTACGACTTACATATTACCCGAAACTACTCGAGTTGTGATCGGTATACCTTCTGACTTCAACCACCCAGACTCAACAGAGTTAATGAATGCTGAGGTTGACAACATCAACGGTTTCAGGGAGGCGGGCGAGGCGTATGGACCCGATATCGCCTACCGTCTAGTTCATGAAGCTCTGCCTGGTTTAGTGAATAATAATCTGAAGCCAATGAAAGATTTAATATTTGACTATCGCTGGAATATGGGGAGTATCGAAAATTGCTCTTTTGTATATCCAAAAATGATTGAGATAGCTGAAGCGCTTAGGGATCTGCGTGATGATGATAGAATTGAAATTCTATCACTGTCATCGGTTGGTCCTGCCTTTTTTGGAATTACCAACGATGTTGAGTACTTAGAGGATCGATTCAAATCATTGGGAATGAATACCTACGTTACCAAAATCCATAACGGAGCATATATTTTAAATGAGCGAAACTAAAAGTACTCGAAATGAAGTATTGCTTCCAAAAAGTGAGCTAAGTCTATTTGGCTCGATGGATAACGGTAATATTCCAACACTTACCAATCTAGTGCGTCATGCCATAGATGACGTCCCTCGGGCCGAAATTAAAAAGACGCTATTTGTAGTTGGTCCTCACGCTTCCGGTAAAAGCGCTTTAGCAAAAGCCGCAATGATAGGTGATTTATACAGGTTTGTTGACACTGGACCTGTGCTGCGTAGCTATCACACAGCCGATGGGCCGAGTATGGATTTTGGTCCATGGATTGAAATGCACGAGGAGCATTACGGAAACAATTTTACGAATGATCTACTTGCGGGTCATATTGAAGCATCGCTAGCAAATGAAGCTCATGAACAGCATGACATCGTTGTAATCGGTAATAGGTCATATAGCGGAGTGGAGCGTCTAGGGGCAGTCCTTGCTCCGGACGATTCAAAGGTTCTCTATATTGACGCTCCGAAAGAACTGCTATATCAGAGATACTGCATGAGGGAGAATAAAAGTCTTGATCGAAGTGAATTTCAAAGATTACTTGATAGGGATAGTGCAATGGGTTTGGATGAATTGGCCGATCATGCGGATTGGTACGTTCTCAATGACGGTAGTTTTGACGAGGGCGTACATGCGGTCGGCTCAAAGTTAAATGGCTGGACGACACGCACTTAGTTGGAGATTGATATCATCTGAGCAATTTGTTCGTAGTTTTTCGACCACGTAGAAACTCGCTCTGACTCATTATATTCTGCAAATACCTTAGTGTCATTTGGAAATTTAATCAGTCGTTCCCATCTCTGGCTCTCATCTCCTTTTGGCTCCAACGCGAATTCAATAGGTACCTTGTAGCTGAATTCGCTCACCTTGCCATCCTCATCGGCAAATGCTGCGGACAGTTCGAAATATCCGGTTCGAGAACTTAACGTATTGAGAATCTTTAGCAGTGAGTCGGTACTTACGCGTTTGTCTACATACGCCATAAACGGCCCGGGAATCCCCAATTCATCGATGTAAAAACTATGGTCTTCACGTATTACGGCCTTGCCAGTCAGGTTAAAAGCTTTCTTTACCATATCTACTGCTACATCAAGGCTTGTATCGGCTTGAATTTCCGGTATATCAAGCGCTAGGGGATGCACCTCAATACCGTATTTGTTGAAGATATGGTTTGCAGCTTTTATTTTCCCGAGATTACCTGTCAGTAAGTGTACTTGTTTCATTTTATTATTATAACATGGCAACTTCACTGCATGTCTTCATGTAAAGTTGAGTTGCGAATGAGAAATAAATTAGGTGCTTGGAACGGGTTTGACCACATAGATATTGAATATGTTTCAAGATTCCAAGCTTTATTCTTGGAAAAATCAAAAATATTACATACTACTCTCTACGGCACTATGATATGCAAAGTTAAAATTAAATTATATGGCGACTTTTAGCAATCTGCCAGTATTGATAAATTTCCTGCTCGTTAGTGGCGTCTGATTCTTGAAAGTACTCAGGTTTCATAAATACTATCTCGTCACCGTCATCGCCCGGAGCGAAAGTTTCATCCTGTGGTCGTACAATAAAGATGATTCGCATTTGCCAAGCTTTGACGCGTCGTAAGAGGTGCGGATCCTCGACAGAAATCACTTCATATTTAAAGTCACAATTCAGAGAAATTTCTTCATGTAATTCGCGAGCGATCGCATCTTTGATTGTTTCGCCATGCTCCATGCCGCCATCTGGCATATTCCACCAATCAAGGCCTGATTCTTTTACGACAAGAATATCACCATTGGTATTTACTACCAATACTTTCATAGAAACACGGAATAGGTAATCGCTCTGATTATTACTCCGAATTACACCAAAAACGTCACTGTTATTCGTGATTCGATTATAGCAAGAAAGATCCGACTTTTAATGGATATGCCGATGTCACAGAGGGCAAGAATGAACGGATGTATATAAATAATTTCGAATTTGGTACGGCGTTATATTTGAAATTAGAACTGAATTAGTTGGTTAAATGTTCAATTTCGATGTAAAGTTTTTTAATCATGTCACTACTGGATTCGTAGTCGATATGATTATTTGTTATAAAACGAAGTGCACTTGAAACTTTAGATCCTGTTCGGTAAAAACAAATGATTGGCTTGTTGTTAGAATCTGCCCATCCAAGTTCTATTCCTTGGCCTGTAGAAGGTTGTGAAACTTCGGCCAAGACAATATCACACTCTGAAATAATATCTTTTGATTTCACACCTTCGCTATGTTCCTCATGGGGGAGAAAAATATCATATTCTTTGCCAAGGGTTTGCTTAAGTGGTTCGTACAGCTCATTTTTGTAATCGTAGCTGGTCGAATGAGTGAGGTAGAGTCGCATGGCTACATTATAGCTGAAATAAGAACCAAATTGCTTAATACTGCATAATTCTGTCTATTGGCCTGAATTGCTTAATTTCGATGTGCCATAGAAATGGTACGGCATTATAGCTGAAATTAGAACTAGTTTAGCAAGTTATCCTCGATGAGTTAGCGGCTTAGCAGAAGCTGCAATACCAATTGCAACAGCTATGACAACTGCATTCTTGATTATGTACTGGCCTTCAAGGGTAGGTACCGCAAATTGCTGCCATACCATTTCGGGCACGAGCAATATTGGCGAGCACACAAGTACCATATGAAAAAGTAGTAGAGGAATTACTATGCGTGTAAATTTGGGGAATATGAATAGTATGCCTATTACACATTCAACTAAGGCAAGACCGTAAAATAGCAAATCAAAATACTGCATGCCAACTGTACGGGCAGTTAGGGCTTCGGCTAGCGGACTAGCGGGGCTCAGGCCGAGTAGCTTAATAAGGCCGAACCAGAAAAATATTAAAAATATTGAAAACCGTGCTACTGGTACAAAGGTTCGTTTGAAAAATTCAATAAGTTTCAAGTCTAATGAAGTAATTTTAATTGTTTGTTTTTTCATGGTTTCATCTATTTTATCTCATATGGAGCCATGTAGATAGTCTATCTGGTAAATTTAACGTAAGCATGTCTAAATTACGTATATCTAATAGATTATCTTTACAATAGTACATAGTTCGATGTACTATATGCTTATATGACTTCTATAGTATCTCCTCTTGCTAGATTTGGGCATGCTCTCTCTGACGAAACAAGATTACAAATGCTTGAATTGCTTCGAGATAGTCCTAGATATCCTGGCGAAATGGTTCTCGAGCTCAACGTAAGCAAGCAATCGGTATCGAACCACTTAGCGTGTCTAAAGGGCTGCGGCCTAGTGATTGCCATACAAGAAGGCCGCAAAACCAGATACGAACTATCTAGTGAGCGAGTTAGACATGCGTTGAATGATCTGAAAGAGGTTGTGCTAATCAGTGACCCTGCTGCTTGTGACGAGGCAGAAACGAAGGACTGTTGCTAGATGAGTGAGCATGGTCACGAGCACAATAGTCGCCCTAAGCTTAGTAGCGCAACTCGTTTTAAGCTGATAAGGCGTATCCGATTTTTGGTGATATTTACTATTAGCTATAATGTTGTCGAGGCAGCTCTTGCATTGATAGCGGGCAACATGTCCGGTTCAAGTGCATTAATCGGCTTTGGACTTGATTCGGTTATCGAAGTATCATCAGCATTGGCAGTAGCATGGCAATTCTCAGGAAACAAACATGAAGAGCGAGAAAAAATTGCACTTAGAATTATTGCCTTTTCATTTTTTGGATTAGCGGCATTTGTCAGCTTTGACGCAATCATAAGTTTAATTAGGCAGGATGTTCCTGAATCATCCTTTATTGGTATAATCATTGCGGTACTTAGCCTTCTTATTATGCCGGGTGTGTCACTGGCGCAGCGGAAAACGGGAGAAGAACTTGGTTCGCATTCAGCTATTGCTGATTCCAAGCAGACGTTGCTCTGTACGTATATGTCGGGTGTACTACTCGTCGGGTTAGTTGCAAACAGTGTGCTCGGTTGGTGGTGGGCTGACTCACTTGCAGCACTTTTTATTGCAGGTCTGGCTGCCCGTGAAGGCATTGAAGCTTGGAAAGGTGATAACTGCAGCTCGACGGAGTTATTATTCGAAATAGATAAATAATTGTTTAAGCAATGTTAGGTGTAAACTTAGCTGTCGCGAGATGCAGTGATGCGACGCACCTTTGCTATAATGAATACTGAATATGTTTATTGAATTCAAGCGGACAGCACAATATTTAACAGGAAATGCCGGCAAACTTACTGCATATCTCCTGGTTCTTACAGTTATTTTTGTATGTAACTTTGAAAGTATAGTTCACACAAATATGGCTCCGGTGAGCTCATTATGCAGCGCTGCATGCCAGCCTCATACTCAGGCAGAGCAAGCGCAAAATTCGCGACTGCCAGAACAGGATAAAAAAGAACCTATTCCTCCAGTTCTCATGTGGACACTAGCTGCTGTACCGCTTGCGCTACTCTACTTAAGTACTCGATACGATGAAAAATATATACCACTGCGCAATCAGTTATTTCTTTCTTGCTCCACGCTACGCTTTTGAGCCGATATTATTTACATACAGATAATATCAAGTTTAGACAAGAAAGGTAGCTTGGCATGCTAAAAAACAAGAAGTATCTTGTCTACGGGCTAATCGTCATCGTCGTTATAAGTAGTGTAGGCTTTGCAACATACGCAGTATTAAATAATAATCCTGATTCCCAGAAAGAAGAAACCGTACATCCCCCTGGACATGCTTCTCAGCAAAGTTCCAAAGATTCGCTGGCAACAGATTATGGTGATCTTTACGATATAGATTTTTCTCGAAAAGCAATTCTTTATAACCAGCAGGCAATAGAAATGTCTGCTATGTTGAAATCAAAGTCTGCGGACACTGCACTAAGCGAATGGGCCCAAGAAAGGTCTAACCTACTCGAGAGTGAAGTAAACCGATACAAGACTTTGCTTGATGGATGGAAAGAATCATATAGAGAGCTATCTAGTTTCCCGCGCTCCGACGAGCATGATGGATATTACTCGGATATTGGCTTTGCTACAGCAGAAGATATGTCATCACTTGGTCAGCTGACTGCCCAAGAGCTTGAAGTTAAGTACAAATCTTTAATGGCTGCTCATCATGAAGGCTTTTTGCTGCTAGTACAGACAAATGGAGCTAATGCAAGTAAGACCGAAACAGCTGAACTTCGGGATCAGAGCGAGAAGCAATATAAAAAAGCTCTCAGCTTTTTAAAAGCATAACTTATAATAATTGAAAGGCTAATCATGGACACCAAGCGTTGGTTAATTTTTATTGCAGGCGTCGCACTGCTTCTTGCGGGTATCGTCGCATACGATAGGGCTAAAGATGCAGGCTTACCAAAAAGTAACGGCTCATCGAATATATACGGGAATAAAGATAGTAGAGTTACACTTACGGAGTTTGTGGATTTCCAGTGCGAAGCTTGCTATTCGTATTACCCGGTAGTGAAAGAGCTAAAAGAAAAATACAAAGATAGAGTAAAGTTTCAAATTCGTTATTTCCCGATATCAAATTCTCTTAAGTACGCAAGACAGGCAGCGGCATATGCTGAAGCGGCTGCTAGGCAGGGTAAGTTTTTTGAGATGCATGATAAGTTATTCGAAGGGCAAAAGACTTGGGAAAATTCATCTGACGCAGCTTCTGAGTATTTTGACGAATATGCCAAGGAGATTGGCTTAGACCTCAAGAAAGTGAAAGATGATCTGGATAATCCGGTAGTAGCAGCTACTATTAATGCAGATCTAGAAGCGGTAAAAAAGCTTGGTGGTAATGGTACGCCGACCTTTGTACTAAATGG
The DNA here is from genome assembly GCA_001003725.1 of Candidatus Saccharibacteria bacterium GW2011_GWC2_48_9. Classification (GTDB taxonomy): domain Bacteria; phylum Patescibacteriota; class Saccharimonadia; order Saccharimonadales; family Saccharimonadaceae; genus Mycosynbacter. The sequence goes on along the minus strand of LCPR01000002.1, from coordinate 19,329 downwards.
CAAAAAAATAGATAATCCCGAGAGCACTGTTTCTGCATTTTCAAGAATTTTGGATAATGAGCTACCGCAGCAGATAGATGTAGAGTAATCAGCGCATGAGAAGAAGAATATTTTTCAGACTACTCATCGTAACACTTGTAGTCTTATGTGCGTGCGTATGGGCATTTGTTTTGTTTACGAAGCCTTAGACACCAATAGATCGGCATGGCATGGGTTGTTTGTTAAGCCAACTCGTGTCATGCTGGTTACAATTTAAAGTACTTTCGCTCATAACTTCGCTGATATATCCTGCTGAGGAATCTATGCATGACTAATGTATATAAAGCTGAACAGGATAGAGTCTCCAGGGCGCATCAGGTGCTTAACGGGCTATGTAGTTCTGACTCCAATTTGGTCTATGCAATATCATAACCGAAGTCATAGATTGACAGGGCCATATATAAATACTGTGTTGTACCTTCAGCCAAATAATCAGAGTTGAGCGATTTTGGTTGCATAAGTACAGTAATCTAATCTGACTGGTTCTTTATAATCTTGATCACTGTGAGGACTGCAGCCAGATTGACTTGAAACATCCAGTCGTACCAAATATTTTTATCATATTCACTTTTTTGTTTATTATCTTGGTGACGAATCGCAAATTCATTAGCCAATTGAAATAAGGTGCCTTCATCCTTAGAAAGAAGGTGCTCTTTTACCATCGGTCTCAATGATTCTAGTGAGCCAGCAAGTTCCACAATAGCTGCTTTCTTTTCAGATAGCGAAGCTCCCCGTTTAAGGTACATACTTATGCTTTGATGAAGTGCATCTACCGAATTTTGATGGATTTTTGTAGCAGATTTAACTTCTAAAGCTTCTGAAGCAAGGTCTGCAATTGCGCCGTCGTCTAATGTAACTATTTGACCATTACTTAAAATCTTCAACGGTGTCGTATTGAGTGCTAGTTCGTCGTTGATTGCATTTCGAAGCATCGATTGACCTAGGCTTTTATTGTAGCTAGTATGTTTAAATTTCTTTTGATCGAAGTTGGGAGTAGACACCACATCGTGAAGTGCTTCGATAAAATCAAATAGCATATCTTGATCATCTCGAAGCATAATTGGTATACTTGTATTTCCAGAGTAAGCATTCCAGAATTGACCACTGTCATGAGCGCTAAAATAGAAATCAGGACGCGCTTTTAAAGTTCTTCTGATCCAAACTTTACTATCTTCATGTTCATATTTACCCTTAACATAATCTGTCGCACCCTCGGGTAATTTCTTTCTTGACCAGTCAGATCGTTTATAACCAAACATTTGATCTAGCAGGCCCTGGCTTGCTAATAGCTGCTGAATACTATCCCATAATATTGTTGCGAGGTCAGTGGATGAGTACCCCCTAGGTCTTCCGTTTCGTTCAGAAAATGATACCATATGATTTCCTCTGTCGATTATGTTCAAAATCTTATTACTTTTATCTCAGTATATAGCAAAACAACTGACTGATAAACGCTGGCAATTTTTGCACTTAGTAGGATAGTGCGTGGCAGAGTATAGCCGTACCACCAAACCTGAGCTCTATACCTGAGCACTTTCGAGCATTGATAAAACAAATAATACTATCGTCACTAATTACTTCGGAGCCAGAATAATGCGATGCAGTAAGTCCACCGGCAACTGAAACATTGAAAAAAACCACACGGTGACCCAAGGAATCGACTGCGCTTAGCGCACATTTGCCACAAACAATACCATTCTGAAAAATATTCTTGATAGGTCGGTCGCATATAGGGCATTTATGCATGAAGACTATACCTTGAGCTCACTAGAGTGCACCTGGCGTACAAGAAAGTAGCAGTTGATTGCATATGTAACATTACAGTAACAAGATGCGCAGGATTACTGTATACGCTCTTGTATGACGGTACGAATCTTCTGTGGAGAGCTGATATCTTTGAAGATGATATTGTCAGCAGTATTGGCAGTAGTAATAACGATATCTCCGTAACCAAAAATTCGACCAAAAGTACCTTGAGACAGTCTAACTGATTGAATATTGCGATAAGGTAGATCCGTACTCTGTACAGTGAATGTACCCTGGGTGTAAGTAAGGGCCTTATCATGCATAATAATCTTTCGCTTACGATACCTTTGTATGTCGATGTATATTGTTATACCAATGGTCATAATTCCTAGCCACCACCAAAATTTAAGAGCTCGTTCTATTAGCGAAAAAAATGATTGCTTGTATTCCATGGTATCCTCTGTAGTTATTTTTTTACAGCGACAAACAAAAAAGCTCGCCGCCAACGAGGCCGAAGCCCCCGATACCGTTTCCAGTACCGACCATCGTGAAATAGTACTCTGACGACGAGCATTTATTTCACGATGGTTTTTTGGCTGACCATGCCAGCAATACTGGTTTAGGCCATTGTGGCTCTGCCACATGTGATAGATTATATCTTACTGAGGACCCAGGGTACACAGCAATGCAGGTTAAATGTTGCCCGTTGTGAATTACACGGCATTAGCGAATGTGGAGAAATTTAAAAATTTATAACAGATACAAAATAATTTACGTGTATAATTTTAATTCAAAAAAAGCGAATAATTTCTATTTAACACATAAATTATTACTATTTACAAGTCAACAATATGTGCGCTACGCTTGTTACAGAACTGGACATTCGATGTAAAGATATCGTTAGCAACAGCGAAACGACGTACAACTGTAGCTCGTTAACAATTCGGTAAAAAGATAGGACGACCAAATATGGTGCGCAAAGCCTTGAAGAGAGGTCTATTAATTGCGCCCCACCAGCAAAAACTAATTAACGAATAATTAATAATTTAGGAGAATAAAATGCAATACCCGAACGGGATAAATACTAACATGACAGTAGTTTACGATGAGATCTTAGCTTTATTGCTAGAAGAGATCTATCATCTGGCACCAGGTGAGAAATTTAAATCGAAACGGTTCAAAGGCAAAACATGTACAGTTTTTTACCCAAGCGAAGAACTTGAAAAAGCAATATCGGATTACGAGTGTCACATGGTTCAAGCACAAGCATTGGGCGAAAAGATATTAGATCAGCGAGCAGAGCAGTAAGTTATAAATGGTCATTTCTACACGTATGCTAGAGAACCTGCAAAATATCTTAGCTGAACAAGTTCTAGAAGAAAAAGATGACAAGACTACAAACGAACAAGCTGTAAGCATTATTCGATTTGTTTTATGTAAGGAGCGCGAAGCTATAAAAAAGTTTGATAACCAAGAAGATGCACATGATTGAGCGCATAGGATCAATAATAAATAAAAATCGTGAAGAGCCTACTCCGATCGTAGTGCCACGAAGGCGCGAAGAATATGCAAAGCTTCCTGTAATCGTAAAATCTGGTACTGGGTTAATGACCCTCATGGAATTGATGACTAAAGACTATCCAGATGCAGAATGGGTAGTAGAACGGCTGGTGCCGGAAGGGCTGACTATATTATCGGCACAACCGGCTTCCTTTAAAACATGGCTGTTGCTCGACCTTGCAATCTCAGTCGCGTCTGGTAACCAGCTATTCGAAACGTTTGATACGAGTCAAAGTGGAGTGCTCATGGTGGACGAAGAAAATAGTGAGCGGATGCTGCAGCAAAGGATGAGACTGCTAGGTAATCAAACAGAACTCCCCATTTATTTTATGGTGGAGAGAAATTTTAAACTTGAAGATGCTCAGATATCAAAAGTAATAAAAATTTGTAAAGAAAAGAATATTGGTCTTGTCACTTTCGACTCCTTGGTCCGTATACACAGCAGCAGTGAGAATGATTCGGTACAAATGTCCGAGGTTTTCGCGAAGTTGCGTAGATTTACTAAAGCAGGTATCAATGTGCTTGTAACACACCACAATCGAAAAAGCGGAAAGGTAGACAACCCAAGTCAAGAGATGCGTGGTTCGTCCGACATACTCGCAGCCGTAGACTGTCATCTGTCTCTTAAAAGAAATCGAGAAGCGAAGCAGCTAGTGATAACTCAAACAAAGGTGAGATTATCAGAAGAGCTTGAGCCATTCGAGATGGAGATAGTTGTTACGGACGAAAGTGTTAGGTTTGAGTATGCAGGATTAAGTAATTTCGTAGAGACCAAACGGCAAAAAACTATGAAATGTATATTTAAAATCTTATCTGACGGAAATAGTATAAATCAGAAAGACATACTTGCAGAACTCGTCGATATTGATAATAAAGTCAGCGCAAAAACACTCCGTTCGATTTTGGAAGAAATGGAAGCAGATGGTGAGCTAACGACTACATCTGGTAAGGGCAGCGAAAAAATCTACAGCTTAATTTGATTGCTTGGCAAAAGGGTAGAAAAGTATACACCTATAGTTATGCTTTTCTACCCTTGCAATTATCTCTGTGTACATCAAGGAATAAATAATTACAATAAAAATTATAACTATTGAGGAATATCAGAAGAGGTGGTGATGAAAAAAGGTATAACATATGCGATATATGCTAGGAAATCTACCGAAGGCGAAGATCGACAAGTCCAATCAATAAATGCTCAGCTGTTTGAGCTAAAGAAGATTGCTAATAACGAAGGGCTAAATGTAGTAGAGATATTTGAGGAGTCAAAATCTGCTAAGTTACCTTTTCAGCGACCAAAATTTGCTAAAATGCTTGAAATGATAGAGCAGGGTAAGATAAGGGGAATCTTAGTCTGGCAGATCAATCGAATATCCCGTAACCCTGCAGAAAGTGGCATGGTACAGCAGTTATTGCAGGATGGGAAGCTCAAGAGGATACGAACTCACGACCGTAGCTATGAGCCGGAGGACAATGCCTTGTTGCTCAGTGTAGAGGCAAGTATATCAAATCAATTCATCATGGATCTGCGTAAAAATGTGAAGCGGGGTATTCGCGAAAACTAGGAACGGAGGTCTTTCTGGTCCAGCACCGGAAGGCTACAGAAATGTCACTGATTCAATAAGTAAAAATAAATACGTTGAAATAGATGAAGTGAGATTCCCCTTAATCCATAGGGCATTTGATTTGTATCTAACTGGTCATTATACAGTTCCTGAAATAAAGAAGATGATGGATGAATGGGGATATCTTACTGTAAGACGTCCAAAAAGCGGCAACACACCTATGCCTGTCTCAACACTGTATAGTATATTTGCAAATCCTCGATATGCAGGTAAGATCCCAGATCCAGATGAAGAAGATCTGCTTCATGATGCAAGTTTTCAGCCTATGATCAGTTGGGAAGAATACAAATCAGTTCAACGAATCCTCGCCAATAGAGGACGGACAAAATATGTATCTAAGAAGCAGTTTGAGTTAAAAGGATTATTGAAATGCGGCGAATGTGGATGTTCGATTACTGCCGAGAGGAAAAATAAGACTCTTAAAGATGGGACTGTAAAAGAATATAATTACTATCATTGTACTGGCAAGCGTAATTGTAGCCAGAGGGGTGTAGTGAATGAACAAGTAATGTTTAGTCAGCTTAATGGATTATTAAATGAATACGAAATTACACAAGAGCTATATGAATGGGGTTTAAAAGCAATCAATGAGATCGCTAAAAAGGAAATCGATCAAAGAGATGACCTTCAAAAGATGCAGTTTATGTCGATTGATAATATTCAGAAGAAGTTAGATCATTTGCTAGAACTAGTTACTGAAGAAATTATATCTACGGATGACTACAAGCTAAAGACTTATTCGTTGAAGTTAGAACTCGCTGAACGGCAAAATGAACAGGAAGAGGCAGCGCGAAGAGCAAGAAACTGGTATGAAATAATTGGAAACACACTTGAAAAGTTGAATAATGCTACAGGCAATTTCTCTAAGAGCGATTATGGTGACCGAAGAGATATATTACTAGCAGTAGGTTATAACCCGGTTCTAATTGATAAAAATATACTGATAACACCTTATGAGTGGATGATTCCTGTACATAATGCACTTCCTGGCATAAAGACTAGATTACATAGGGTTAGAACTGAGCCCCAACAGTTTAAAAATGACTCCGAAGAGTCAATAATGGAACATTGGTACCCCGGGTTGGAATCGAACCAACGGCCAAAAGCTTAGAAGTCTCTTGCTCTATCCACTGAGCTACCGGGGCATGAGACTGATTATACCGATTTTTTCTTCGCTTTACCAATGTGACCCAGATGAGTATGGCCAAATCCTGTCGTATGCTTGAGGCCGTAGCCAAGTGCGCGGTCGACGGTGATGTGAAATAGCCAGAGCAAAATGGCAAATAATAAGAAACTGTCTGCTGCAATTTGGCGAGTATCATCGGCGGCGGTGTGGCCTGTGGTGAAGATGTAGACAATAGTCAGTAATACGGGCCCGATGAAACTATGGAGGATGTTATAGGTAATAGCTCCGACATGAGAGTTGACTAGATATCCTACCAAGCTAACATCAAAAAGCGGGAACAAGATGATGAGCCACCACCAATCAAAGTTGCCGACAGTGACAAAAAATATGGCAATGAGTACGGCGGCAAATAGATACTCTAGGCTGATGATACGTTTCATAACAGAAGAAAGTTGCATAAAGTTAGTATAGCATAAGCGGTGCTAGTTTTTGACCATAGAAAAACACCGCATGTAGCGGTGCATTTCTATGGGGCGAATGATGGGGATTGAACCCACTGCCTCCGGAACCACAACCCGGCGCTCTAACCAGATGAGCTACATCCGCCATGAAGACCTAGAAAATAGTGTAGCAGATACGAGCGAGAAATTCCAGGGGTCAAACGCTATCCGTAGGGATTATAGTTTCTCGACGATGGCTCACGAAAAGAAGGGCTGGAACGTGCTTGGTCTGTGGGCTGTGCATTTTTTTCTTGACGCGTAGCAGTAGAGTCTTTGGTATCTGTTTCTTCGAAGGAACGAGTGGCCACAGGAGACCTACGTTTACGCTCAGCAATGCGTCCGATGTTCTTGTCGCCAAATCTCTCTTCTCGGCGTTTGCGCTCTTCTTTTCTTTTGAGCGCAAGTTCGCGACGCGTGTCTGCCTGCATGCCAATACTCCCTATTTTTGAGTTCTGGTAGCTTCGAAGCTGAGGCTGTTCACCCATGCTGGCGTCGAGAGAGGCTTTTTGCTGTGCTCGTCGCATCAGGTCATCGTGTAGCTGAGAGCCACTTTGCGCGAATCTGGCGGGGTCGATAGCTCTGTCTATGCTGCTACCTGCTGTTTCGGGGGCGTGAAACGGCCTGGCGGCAATATCATCATTTGCCTGCGCTGCGCTGTCCATCATGCGTTGAGTTATATCGTCTGCCATATCGTGACTCTAGTGAGTATGCTCCGCGGCATCTGCTTCGGCTTTTGTTTCGTGCACGGTGCCACGAGGGTGTTCGCCTGGCCCATATATAGAATAGAGGCGCAGGGGAATATCTCCAGTATTGGTGAGGTTGTGCCAACTCCCTGCTGGAACAAACACCGCCGAGTCGTCTTCTACCTTAGCCTCGAAGTCTAATTCGTCCTTGTTCGACCCCATTTGCACCAAGCCGTTGCCTTCTTCTATACGCAGGAACTGGTCGTGATCTTCGTGTACTTCAAGCCCAATATCGTCTCCTGGTTGCAGTGTCATAAGGGTAAGTTGTAGGTTCGCGCCAGTCCAGAGGGTGGTGCGAAACGTGTCGTTTCCTACTGTTGCTTCTTGAATATCCACAACATATGGCGTGTCTCCATGGTCTGTCATCGCATCGCTCCTCTTTAGGTAATTGCTAATACTTTATATTGTAGCATTTTTGCGCTATAATCATCTAGCACAGGCAATACATGCGGGCGTCGTATAATGGCTAATATGCCTGCCTTCCAAGCAAGCGATGAGAGTTCGATTCTCTCCGCCCGCACCACATATAGAATGTAGATACGTCAGATTTTCTGGCGTATTTGTTATTATAGCTACATGTCATTTCAAGCATATCTCGACAACATTGAGCAGAAAACAGGAAAAACTCCAAGAGAGTTGATAGAAATAGCGAAGAGTAAGGGCTATGACGATCCTACGGTCAAGGCAGGTACAATCGTGGCTTGGCTTAAAGAAGATTTTGAACTTGGACGCGGGCATGCAATGGCGCTAGTGCATGTTATTAAAAATGGTCCAAAGATTAACTCAACTCATGTGAAAACCGCAGGTTCACATAGTGATGATTCAGATGTGCTACACCTCGACGGTATCAAAAATCGCTGACTTACACCTAAGGTGGCTAAATCTCTCGAACAGTATCTATCTTCGCACCGAGGCTATTGAGTCGCCCGGCGAGTTCTTCGTAACCACGGTTGATAGAGTAGACATCGCGAAGTGTCGATACGCCAGGCGCAGCAAGCATGGCAAGTAGTATCACGACAGAAGGTCGGAGCGCTGGTGGTGCGACGACATCTGCGTTTTTCCATTTGGTAGAGCCGGTGATGTACACTCTGTGTGGATCTACGAGTTCTATTGAAGCGTTGAGCTTGCTGAGCTCGGTAAAGTAGATAGCTCGGTTTTCGTAGCTCCAGTCGTGCACGAGAGTGCGACCTTTTGCGGCGGTAGCAATCAGGCCAAGGAACGGCAAGTTGTCCATGTTCACGCCCGGAAACGGCATGCTGTGTAGCTTGTCTTTTGGCGCAACGAGTCGCGAATGCTTAAGAGTGATGTCGACAAGTCGGGTGAAACCGTTGTGGGCTGGATACTCAGGGGTAATCTCATATTGCAAGCCCATGGTGGCCAGGATTGCTAATTCGATTTCTAAGAATTCTATTGGAGCGCGTTTGATAGTGATTTCCGAATCTGTCACGATAGCAGCGGCGATAAAACTCATAGCTTCGATAGGATCTTCGCTCGGATAGTACTCTACGTCTTGATCTATCTTACTTCGGCCAGTCACGCGGAGCGTAGTCGTGCCGATGCCTTCTATTTCTATGCCAAGTTGCTGCAAAAAGAAGCAAAGGTCTTGCACCATATAGTTTGGACTAGCGTTGCGGATAGTTACGGTACCCTCGTAGAGTGCTGCTGCCATGAGGACATTTTCTGTCACAGTATCTCCGCGTTCTGTCAGTAGAATAGTCTGCTGAATATCATGCGGCGATGAAGTAGCGACATATGCGTCGTTTGTAGCGGTGACCGACAAGCCAAAAGGTGCGAGTCCACTCATGTGCGGTTCTACAGTACGAGTACCTAAGTTGCAGCCCCCGGCAAATGGCAACTGAAAATCTGGATATTGGTGTAAAAGTGGGCCAAGAAACATGATGATTGAGCGAGTGCGCTTTGCTGCCTCTATATCTATGTGCGAAAGATTGAGTGTCTTAGGCGGGGTGATTTCTAGGTCGTTGCTGTCACCAATCCAGCGTGTTTTGACGCCGATGCTTTGGAGTACTTCGATGATACGATTTACTTCTTCGATGCGGGCGACATGACGCAGGGTCGTCTTGCCTTGGTTGAGTAAGCTAGCGCAAAGCAAAGCAACTGCCGCGTTTTTGCTTGTTTTTGTGACGATAGAGCCACTAAGCTTGTGGCCACCGTGTACACGGAAGTTTATTTTGCCAGAGTGGTTAATGGTCATAATATTGCTCGAGAGGACGTCACTGATTCGTGCGATCATCTCTACACTGATGTTTTGGCCACCTTTTTCTATACGGTTGATGGCGCTTTGGCTAGTGCCGAGCGCTTCTGCAAGTTGCGCCTGTGTAAAGCCGCGTGCTAAGCGAGTTTCCTGGATCAGGTTGCCTATTTTTGTACGGTATTCTTCTACGCTCATAGAGACAATTATATCATAAATGAGATATGTGCAATAGTGTATACTAGAAAGATAAGAGCAATACGAGAGGTGGTCTGCTATGAAAAGAGACGATGCTATATTTGACTTAATAGAGGCGGAGAAAAAACGCCAAGCTACTAATATTGAGATGATTCCGAGTGAAAACTACGTATCCGAGCAAGTGCTCGAGGCGCTCGGTAGCGTGTTCACCAACAAATACTCAGAGGGCTACCCCGGCCGACGATACTACGGTGGCCAAGAAAATACCGACAAGCTCGAGCAGCTGGCTATTGACCGAGCCAAACAGCTGTTTGGTGCAGACCATGCAAATGTGCAGCCGCATAGTGGCGCCCAGGCCAACGAAGCTGTGTACTACGCATGGCTCGATGCAGGTGATACGGTAATGGCGATGTCGCTTGACCACGGTGGACACTTGACGCACGGTGCGCCAGTGACTCGTAGTGCGCGAGAGTACAACTTTGTACGCTACGGCATGAAGGACGTCGAGACGGGTGAAATAGACTACGAGGAGCTACGCAAGCTTGCGCTTGAGCATCGCCCGAAGATGATAATGGCTGGATTTAGTGCGTATCCACGAGAACTCGACTTTGCTAAGTTTGCCGAAATAGGCAACGAAGTAGGGGCGCTTCTTGTGGCGGACATGAGCCATATCGCCGGACTGATCGCGGGAGGTGTAGCTAAAAATCCTTTTGACTACGGTTTTCACGTCATCACCACTACGACTCACAAAACACTCCGCGGGCCACGCGGCGGGCTGATACTTAGCAAGGGTACTGTAGGCAATCCACTTAAGAAACCAGAAAAAACAATAGAAAATATCCCTACACTTATAGATCGTGCAGTGTTTCCGGGTACGCAAGGTGGCCCGCACATGCATACTATCGCCGCTAAGGCCGTGGCATTTCACGAGGCGTTGCAGCCAGAATTCCGTGAGTACGCGCAGGCGGTGGTAGACAACGCTAGGCTGCTAGCAGAAGAACTGCAGAAGCGTGGATGTGTACTGGTAGCGGGTGGTACTGATAACCATTTGATATTGATAGATGTATATAAGAGCTTTGGCATAGATGGCAAAGAGGCGCAAGAGCGCTTAGAAAAAATTGGGATCACGGTGAATGCAAATGCCGTGCCAAACGATACGTTGCCGCCGTATCGACCGAGCGGAATTCGGTTGGGTACGCCTGCGATCACAACACGCGGTAGCGTGGCAAACTTTGGAGTGCTTGCAGATAAGATCGAAAGTCAGCTTAAGCTATGAACTAAAACTTGAATAGACGTTTTTGTCTACTGCGCGAAGTATAATAAAATCAAGCGACATTCATGCCGCTTGATTTTATTACATAACGTTATCTGTTGGCTTAAGATGGGGATCCAACTCTTGGTGATGATGGAGTGGTTGCACTTGTTGTAAGAGCTGGAGATGACGCGGTGTAATTGTAATAATTAACGTATGCGCCAGCGCTTGACATGTTTGATAAGTATACGACCGAGGTGCCGTTTGATGAAGTGACGGAACCAGCGGTTGATGCTACATCGTTTGCGTTATCTAACTTCGCTTCCTTAGGACCTGAATTTGCCGTGCCCGCTGTGCATCCGGCTGCTCCAATGCCTGTTGCCGTGCCTGTACCGTTAGTAGTGTTCGTCACAAACTGGCAATATGTAGGGTATTGTCCTACAACTGAATTCCATGCTTCAAGCTTTTTTACTACAGCATTTGCTTCAGACTGAGCACTTGCTGATTTGCCTCGGTTTTGCACGCCGTTGAAAGCTACGATTGTAATCGCTGCCAAAATACCGATGACGACGATAACGATCAAAAGCTCAACGATAGTGAAGCCTTTTTGATTTTTTACTGTTTGAAAAACCATTTTCTCAAATGCCCCCTAATTAACAATTATCTATTGAGTATAGATTACTATATCTGACAAATTAGCACAAGCATTTTGTTAAAATGAAAAACTCACATACAATTATGTGAGTTTTTCATTATTTGTGTCAGTTAAGATGTAGGCTTGAGCGTTAACACCCGTGCGCTACGTATACCAGTTTTTGACTGTTACTTTATACTAGAAAGTAGCTGCTGGTAGGGCTGTGCCCGCTGCGCATGTGCCTGTTGCAGTCGGCTGTCCGTAAGACTTTACTACTGCGGCGTTTGCTGCATAGTCCCAGTATGTTATACGTCCACCAGTTCCTGCGGTACCGCTACATGGAACAATGTAAAGTGTTGCAGGGTTTGAAGGAGCTGCTGTGATATTCGCAGCAACTAATACGACGCCTGATCCTGTCAAGCTCGACTCGTTGTTCGCTGAGAATCCGGCTGCATTCTGAGGATAGCTAGAGGTGATCGAGTTTGCGGCTTCTGCTTTTTTAAGCACTGTGTTAGCTGCTGATTCTGCTGAAGACGTTTTGCCTCGGTTTTGCACGCCGTTGAAAGATACGATTGTAATCGCTGCCAAAATACCGATGACGACGATAACGATCAAAAGCTCAACGATAGTGAAGCCTTTTTGATTTTTTACTGTTTGAAGATTCATTTTCTCAAATGCCCCCTAATTATTTATTGTATAAATGTAGCATACTATATATCCAATATAAGGACAAGCATTTTGATTATATAATTTGGCAGCTACATAGACGCCATTGTTAAGACGGGATTTATCTTGCTCGTGGCCAAAAAAGACATTTACAGGAAATTTATTTTGCCTACAAGATGCCAGCTGCCTGTTTAAGAGGCGAGACATCTATCCCAAGGTGGACGTGTACTCAATACTCTAGCTATATTTGTATAGTATTTATGCTATTTCAAGCGGCTCTTGCTCGATGCTGATGCGAAAGCGATCTTGCACAGTCTGCGTAATCTCGGCTCGGGCTAGCGATAGGTCGAGGTAGCCAGACGCCGACTCATTGATAAGCACCAGTGCGTTTGCTGGATTGACACGCATACCGTGAAGCAACTGACCTTTGAATCCACATTGCTCGATAAGCCAACCGGAAGGTATTTTATAGCGGCCTTCGCCCATCTCGTAGTGGGGCATATCTGAGTACTCGCGCAGTAGCTCGTCGAGCTGCCATTGGTCTATGATGGCGTTTTTGAAGAAAGAGCCAGAGTTCGGTCGCTTTGCTGGGTCGGGCAGTTTTTCTCGACGAATTTCTGATACGGCTTCTCGGATAACTTTTGGTGTAAAGATGGTTATGCCATGTTCGTCGAAATAGTTTTGCAAAGCTTGGTAGAAAGGAGGAGTCGGCGCCGACTTATAGAGTTGCAGAGTGATACTGGTGATGATGTAGCGGCCTTGCTCTTCGACGCGAAATATACTGTCGCGGTACGTGAACTTGCAGTCATCGTTCGACAGGCTGACGATCTGGCCGACACTGGTGTCGTAGGCTTCGAGTGATACTAGGGTGTCGGCTAGCTCTTGGCCGTACGCACCGATATTTTGTACAGGTGCTGCACCACAGTAACTTGGGATGTCCGACATGGCTTCGATACCGACCAGGTTCATGTCTACCGAGCGTGCTACGACTTCGTCCCATATCTCGCCAGCACCAATCTTGATGGTAGTGGTGGAATGATCTTCTGCTACGACTTCGAAGCCAGGAATGCGCACACGTACTACTAGGCCTGGATACTCGTCGTCTCGTGCAATGACATTGCTGCCACTACCGAGTATAAAAAAAGGCAAGTTCTGTGTTTTTGCGTTGGTCATGACTTGGTGGAGTTCGTCGATATTTGAGACGTCCGTCATGAAGCGCGTGGTGCCGCCTATTTTCATGGAAAGGTAGTTTTTCAGGGGTATGTTTGTATGTACGTTCATAGATAGATACTATTATAGCGCATCGCAAGACGTAAAAATATGTTACAATGTGTACTAGTGAAAATTTGAGCACCCGTAGCTCAGTGGATAGAGCACTGGTCTTCGGAACCAGGTGTCGTACGTTCGAATCGTACCGGGTGTACCATAGAAAAAAGGTCAGTATCTGGCCTTTTTTCTATGGTGATGATAGTGTCTCTAGAATACTACCGCGTTTGGAAGGTCTAACACCCGTTGCTGCCGTATGTACTCGCTGGTCCATTCTGTTGCTGTCAGGCGCGGTGCGCCGTTGCCTGTGACACCGAGTTGGCCTTCGGATCCACTGCCCCAGCAAGTTATTTTTCCGTTGGCTATGGCACAGCTGCTCGTGCCGCCGGCCGATATTTGGTAGGGGTAATTGGTGCCAAGGAATGCGGGTGTGGCGACAACTGCTGTAGGTGAGTTACGCTGCGATGCATCACCATTGCCGAGCTTGCCATTGGCGTTGTCGCCCCAGCAGTAGGCGAGGCCGTCTGTGATGCTGCAGGCATGAGATGCACCGGTAGAAAGCCCGACAGTGTGTTTGCCGTCTACTGGCGTGTTGACTCTGAGGGTCTGCCACTGATTTGCCGTGGTGGAGCTACGGCCAAGCTGGCCTGTTGCGTTGTTGCCCCAACAGTGAGTGAAGCCGTCGATGACTGCGCAGGTGAAATCTTTTCCGGCGGATATCTGGCTAAATGCTGCTGTAGAGGCAGCGTTGACAGCTATTGCCGTGAGCTGTTGCCCGCCTACGTTTGGTGCTGCGGAGCGTCCAATCTGTCCATAGGTGTTATCACCCCAGCAGTAGGCGGTGAGATCTGCGAGGGCGCAACTGAACTCGTCGCCCGCAGTGACACTTTTTATAGCTAGGCCATTCATACCCTGCACGGCAACTGGAGTCGTGCTGATGCTGGTACTGTTGTTGCCAAGCTGCCCTCGAGTGTTCCGGCCCCAGCAGTACGCTCTGCCGTCGGCAACTGCGCAGGTATGGGTTTCGCCAGCAGCAATGCTGGTGACGGCTTTGCCTGCCAGTAGGCCGCCGACTTGCACTGGGTCGAGGACGTCGTTTGTATTCCCGTTGCCGAGTTGTCCATAGGTGTTATCACCCCAGCAGTAGGCGTTACCGTTGATGATGCCGCATGAGTGGTCACCACCTGCGCTTACTTCTGTTGCGCCTCGTGGCTCGGTGATGTTGTCGATACCGTGTGGCTGCGTGCGGTTGACCCGGTCGCCAAGGCCGAGTTGGCCCTGCGTGTTTTTGCCCCAGCAGTAGATGTAACCATTGATAACCGCACAGTTGTGCTCCCTGCCCGATGATATTTGAGTCGCTGCTTCGCCAGAAGTGAGACCAATGTTTACGGATTTGACTGGTACGGACTGTGCCGTAGTATTGCCGTTGCCTAGTGCCCCCGAGCTGTTATCGCCAAAACAATAATTTGAGCCGTTAGCCACTATGCAACCATGGTCTCGACCACCAGTTACTTCTGTTACCGCATCTTCTCCGGTTGCAAGGTTGCCCACGGTAAGCCCGCTTGGCGCGTTTCCGCCCCAGCAGTAAGCGTTGCCGTTGCCTCTTACGCAAATTGGCCCTAAGTCGTCATTTGTGTTGCCATCTATCAACGATACGCCATACAGGGGTGCGCCAGATCCGTTCGGCACAAGTCGCGGTGTGTCGGAGCCCAGTACGTTCTGACCATTACCGCTACGGCCGCCCCAGCAATGACCTGCGCCATTGGCTATAGCACAGGCTGTCGACTCTCCATTGAGTACACTTGTTGCATTTTGCCCATTTAGCGTACCGTTTTTCCAGCCATTTGAGCTCGTAGTGCTTCCGTTGCCATCGAACGGCCATATATTCGTGAGTATGAAGCGGTCCCCCCAGCAGAAGCTCCGACCATTGGTGATACCGCATGCACCATATGCGCCAGCATCTATCTCTGTGAATGGCTTATCATATACCTGACTCTGGCTTTCGTATGGCCGGCTTCCGTAGCCGAACACTTCTACAGGATAATACGCGGTCGCGTTGACATTCCATGGTGGGCCAGATGTATAGCGTGCTTTTGTCTCAACTCCGGTGTAGTTCGGGCACGGAGGAAAGAAGATGATGTTGCAAGGGCCGGTGGTGTAGTTGACTTGGCCGATTTGTCCGTAGTTGTTGCCACCCCAGCAATAGGTTTTTTGACCCGTAATGCCACACATGTACTGTGCATCTGAGAACACATCTGCTGTACCGATCGATATCTTTTGCACGTAGCGAGATGCGATATCGCCACCTACTGCCGATGGCTGTTGAATACTGCCTATGGGGCTGCCGTTGCCAAGTTGTCCGATAGTATTTGGTCCCCAGCAATAGAGCCGGCCATCTGCTAATGCGCAACCATTGTATGCGCCAGTTTCTATGTCGTAGATACGCTTACCCGCCAACGCTCCTGTACTTGTGAGAAGTGGTGTGATTTGCGAAGTGGCGTTGACGTCGGTGCCAGTCTGTCCAAATTGTTTGTTGCCCCAGCAGTAAAGCGACATGTTTGCTATTGAACAATTGAAGTTTGAACCCGCACTTGTTTTGGTGACAGCAAGGCCTTGAGCGATAGGCCGCACGTCATCTTGGTCGGTGGTAGGGATGTTCACTTTTGTATTTGCTTCGAAAGTTTGCGTTGGCGTAGAGCTGCCAGCGTAGAAGAACTCTACTTTGCCGATAGAAGTCACCACCATGCCTTCTGGGGCGTCAGCTAGCTCGTTTACCTCAAATGTTGCGCGCCACGATCCATCACTACTCGACGTAAGGACAGAAGATGCGCCTGCAATGTTGCCGCCGCTACAGTTTCTGTTGGGCATGAGTTTGGCTGCATTCGTCCAGCCCATTTCGTTATTTTTGATGCAACTAAGCGCTTGCACGGCACCTGCGTCGGCTGCACTCTTGGCGATATTCGAATAATAACTACCTTGCACGACGCTGGTCGAGGAGGCGATGTATTGCAAGACAACCATACCTATCGCCATGAGCACTACAGAGAGCACTATGAGCGTAGGGAGTACAAAACCTCGTGACGAATCGTCGTTAGTTTGCCTGGATGCGAGATAATCGAGCTTGTGCTGTAAATTCATTGCTTTGTCCATCTATATCTTTCGAACTAGTTAGTAGTATCTTTGCGGTTGTGTGTGTATCTAAGACGGCCTGTGCTGTGCCGCTATCGTATATGGTTGCGGAAGGGGTGTTGTCCCCTGGATTTGTATAGTATAGGATATTAAACCCGGTGATGTCGGTGGCGACAACCACATCTTGGAGTTGGCAGTTGGCGGGAGTGCCGGGAGTTGTACAAGTGCGAATCTGGGCATTGGTCTGGCCGGGGCAATATAGGTTTGCGACAGGTGGTTCAACTACGATACGTCGGTATAGCGTAGATGAGCGAACAAAATAAATGACATTGTTGTAGGCGGGTGTGGTGCCGATGGGACAACCGCCGGTTTGTTTGTAGACTAGTGTGCGGTTTGCGTCGACGCTATTTGCTGTAGTGGCTGCAGTTTGCAGTAGAAGTGCTCTGTTGGTGGAACCTGTGCCACGGAAATTCCAGCTTCCACCGCCGGGGGGTGAATCCGCAATGGATGGTTGCATGAGGAATTTTTGCGTCAATCGTAGATCTGCCTGGATAAGCCTCATGGCGGACTGCGTATCTTTGACTTGGCGTGCAGCGTCGATAGAGGAGCTGCCAACTCGAGCGAGATTGACGATAAGGACCAAGATAGATGCTATAACGAGCGAGCCAATAGCGATGACCACCATGAGTTCGGGGAGGGTGAAGCCCTTATTCTTGGACGTATGTTGCATAAACTGCCTCTCCTTGTTGACCGGTAAATCCATAAGTAACGCGCGATACTATTTTGACGGGACTGCCAGTTGTCAGGCACCCCATGGGCGAATACGCACGCACTTCTTGGACGAGATTTGGGGTGCTGTCGGTACTTGGCTCACGATTTGCGCTGCTGTTGTTGAGGATAACGGTACCGGCGGCGTTTGGATTTATCATGAGGTTATTGGTATTTGACGCAACGGTAGTGTTGGTATCGCAGACGTAAGCTGGTGTGATTGTAGAGGTGCGAGGAAACTTACTGAGATTCGACTTCGCGATATCGTTTGCAGCTGCTTGGCGCACCAGTGACATCTGCTGAGCGGACGAGGCGCGAAACATCTGCAAGAAAAATACTAGAAACAAACCAGCGAGTACAAGAGTGACGAGCATCTCGACTATCGTAAAACCCTCCATGTGTTTGTGGTTGCCCCTCATAACGTTTATGGATATTGTAGCAGATGGGCGATAAGAAACATAGGTAAAAGTAGAGAAGACTTAGCAGTAGAGTCTATGGTGCTGTCTTTGTATCGCGATAGGCACCTTAAAATAGTATTGTCCACCAGAATGCGACTGCTATTGCAAACGCTAGGCTGGCAAAGCGGTCTAGAACGCCGCCGTGGCCGGGAATAGTCGTACCCCAGTCTTTGATGCCCATACGACGTTTTACGACACTGTTTAATATATCGCCGAGCGCGCTTGCAAGTCCGACAAGGATAGCTAGCACGAACGATGGTGCTGGATGCAGCACCGGAACAATGAGTAGGAATCCGATGCACGCACCAATTAGCTGTCCTGCGACACCTTCCCATGACTTGTTCGGATTAATCTGGTTGGGTAGTTTGTGTCGACCAAAGAAGTTACCAAAAAAATACGCACATACATCTGACATGACAGAGCTGAAGCCGACCACTAATAGCACAGTGACGGACTGCTGGCTATCTAGCACCGCAAAGAAGAGTATAAGATGCGTCAAAGCAAGAGATATTGCTATCATATATATCCACGCTAGCCAGCTTTTTTGCGATAGGCGTAGTACTTCGCGTATGGCAAAGTAGATTATGACAAGTGTGATAAAAGCCGCAGCCCATAATTGCAGGTAAAGAATAGCAAGGAAGATGAGGAATATTGGTATCCAGTAGAGTACTTTCGTCCAAAGTGCCGAATGAAAAAACCGCGCATACTCCCATTTATACAGTGCGAGACACAGTAGTGTGCCAATAACAAATAAGGCTGTGAATAGTAAGAGAGAGTAGATTAAAAGTTCAAGTGTCATAGTTTGGCACCTTCCCGGAGAAATTGTGTCTGAGCGTCCATAGCGCAATAAGCATGAAAATAGTATATTGCCACCAGGTAGACGACGAAATATATATGGCCGTTCCCGCAGTAGCGAGTAACCCTATCATTGAGCTATAGCTCGACACTTTAGTCACAAGGCAACTGGCAGTGTACACTACCGCACCGACTAGCCCTGCGATTGGATTGAGTGCTAGTACGACACCAAGCCCGGGGGCTATTCCTTTGCCGCCGCGAAGTTTGAGCCAAACAGGAAACACATGACCTGCAATAGTCGCAATACCAACAAAAAATGCAACTGTCGTGTCTGTGAAGAGAATCGCTAGTAGTGTCGGTGCAAAACCTTTGGTGATGTCCGCAGCCAATGTGATAAAGCCAGCGCGCCATCCGACTATGCGGCGAACATTGGCAAATCCAATATTACCGCTCCCTCTTTTTTGGATATCAATACCGTATGAACGAGCAATTATTTTGCCAAATGGTATAGAGCCGCATAGGTACGCGAGCGTAAGCAAAAATATGTCAAAAAAATACAGATACATACTACATTCTTTATGGTACTATAAAGCACATGTTAGGGTTAATCGGTCTTCT
>LCPR01000001.1 GCA_001003725.1 Candidatus Saccharibacteria bacterium GW2011_GWC2_48_9 | reverse complement strand
CGCGCGCTGCTCGTGTGATGGCGGCACTCCTGAGGGTATCACCTTTGGGTTGAAACGGTTGCGCTACTCGGGCCGAGAGTGCAACCTGGTATAACACATAAACTAGCACTCACTTGACTCGAGTGCTAGTTTTTATGTACACTGGATATATGAACAAGCCTACAAACTATTTGGTTCCCACAGTTATAGAAAAAACTTCTGACGGTGAGCGCGCATTTGACATCTACTCGCGTTTGCTCAACGAACGTGTTATTTTCCTTGGTGAAGATGTCAATGAACATACAGCTAACTTGGTCGTCGCTCAGTTGCTTCACTTGGCTTATACTGATCCCGACAAAGACATCAAGCTATATATCAATAGCCCTGGAGGTAGTGTGTACGATGGCCTTGCTATCTACGATACGATTCAATATATCAAGCCAGATGTGCAGACTATTGGCATAGGCTTGCAGGCAAGTATGGGCGCGTTTTTACTCAGCAGTGGCACCAAAGGTAAGCGTGTTGCGCTACCAAGTAGTCGTATTATGATTCATCAGCCCTCCAGCGGTACGCAAGGAAAGATTACCGATCAAGAGATCACCCTTCGTGAGGGTATCTATCTCAAGAAAATGCTCAATGAGATTTTAGCGAAAAACACCGGTCAAAAAATAAGTAAAATTGAAAAAGATGTCGATCGAGATTTTTGGATGAGTGCCGACGAGGCGCAAAAATACGGTATTATTGATGAGGTTATTTCAAACGCGTAACAAGTGAAAGCTTTGCTAGCATTTCGCAGTCGACGACACCAATCGGGTTGGTGACAGTCTCTGAGACTGTTGTGGGAAAATGGATCACTTCAGCACTTGAGGGGTTGTCTTGCTTAGCTGCAATGTCTTCGTGCTCCATAAGTAAGTCTTCAAGCTCTAGAAACGTGTCGCGCGCATCCTCGTGACAGTCCATTATCCAGTTCACGCTCTCTACACTTAGTGCATCACACAGCCCAAGACTCACGTTATCTTGGCGAGCGATAATACGATTGATTCGCTCGCCAAACGTAGCCTCGAATCGGCGTATTAGCAACCATGCTCCTCTTGCTTCTGGGCGAAAATCTACATACTCTACGCGCGAACTTTCGGTCATGCGATTATTATACAAGAAAATGTATTTTATGCAATATTAGAAATTAGCACCAAAGAGCGAACCGATACCGTAGGTGAACAGCATGGCAAGTGCGCCACCAATAACGACGCGGAGTATAGCGCGGGTTTTGCTGGCATTACCAACTTTTGCACTAAAGTAGCCAGTTGCTACAAGTGCGATAAGTACCGCCACAAAGGTCGCCTGTAGTTTGGCGCTATCCGGTGCAAAGAGCACTGCGAGAAATGGTACGAGGCCTCCAGCTGTAAAGGCGAGTAGCGATGCAGCAGCGGCTTGACTAGGGCTATTGAGATCATCTTCGTCTATGCCGAAGTGCATTTGCAGGTGTGCCTGCAATGCGTTCGACTCTGTTAAGTCTTGAGAAACTTTTTTTGCCGTGGCAGGGGTTACGCCCAAAGACTCATAGTAGGCGGAGAGCTGACGCTTTTCTGCGCTAGGGTCGTCTTTAAGAAGTTTTTTCTCGCGGGCGATAAATGCTTTCTCCGTATCACTTTGGCTGCTAACAGATACATATTCTCCAACGGCCATAGAAAGAGCACCAGCGACAAGTGCGGCAAAACCTGCGGTAGCTATAGCGCTATTGTCCGGTGTAGCACCGGCTACGCCCATGACGACTGCAGATGTGCTGACGATGCCATCGTTGGCACCAAGTACAGCTGCGCGCAGCCTATTGAGGAGTGCATTGCTTGCTTCGTTGCGTGGTGGGTTGTCCATAACCCCTCATTATAGCGTATAAATGCACCTATACTGAATGTAATGTGTGAAATATCGGTTTAATCACTTGAATTATCCGTGTACTCTGTGCATAATGGTAGACAAGAAGTAGTGTAACTCCGGTTAGTTGTGTTTAGAGGTTGGCAGCGATAAACAAACCGAGAGAAAGAATCTTCGAGGCCGATTCGAATCACTAAACATAACTAACTGCGAGGAGCGATAGATGACAAAAACGTCACCTAGTGCGGGCAAGCGTGTGTTTTTCACCGCCGATGATACCGCACTCCCTATCCCTGATCTCATTGCACACCAGAAGAGCTCTTGGAGAGAGTTCGTCGAAACTGGTTTGGGCGAGATTTTTGCGGAACTAAACCCAATTGAAGATTATACTGGTCAAAAACTGGAACTTCGTTTTAAAGAATATGCGTTTCAAGATCCAAAGATCACAGAGCGATATGCAAAAGAAAACAATGTTACGTTTGATGCGCCGCTTCAGGCAAACGTTGAGCTGACTAATAAAGTTACCGGCGAAGTAAAAGAGCAAGAAATCTACTTGGGCGACTACCCCTGGATGACTGAGCGTGGTACGTTTGTGATTAACGGTACCGAGCGTGTGGTTGTTTCTCAACTTATTCGTAGTTCGGGTGTATTTTTTACTGCCGATGCAGTAGCTGGCCACAACAACTACGGCGCGAAACTTATTCCAGGTCGCGGTGCATGGCTTGAATTCGAGACTGCTTCAAACGGTGCGATTTTCGTAAAGATCGATCGTCGCCGAAAGCTCCCTATAACTACGCTACTGCGCGCACTTGGCCACGGTAAATCAAGTGAACTCAAGGCATTATTTGCTGATGTTGACACTGGCGACGTGAAGTACATCGATGCAACCCTCGAAAAAGATACCACTCGTGGAAGCAACGAGGCGCTTATTGAAGTGTACCGACGCCTACGACCGGGTGACCTTGCAACAGTAGAGAACGCTCGCAGCATGATTGAACGAATGTTCTACGACTTCAAGCGCTTCGACTACAGCCGAGTCGGTCGCTATAAACTCAATCAACGATTGGGTGTAGACTTGCCTAACACTACCGAGAACCGTGTGTTCCAGATGACTGACTTGATTGCTATTATCAAGGAAATTATTCGTCTCAACAATACACAGGAACCTGCGGATGATATCGATGCACTTTCGAATCGTCGCGTCAACTTGGTTGGTGAGCTTGTCGCTCGTCAGTTCCGAGTTGGTATGCTACGAATGCAGCGAAATGCTATGGACCGCATGAGCATGAGTGATATCGAAAATGTGAGCCCAAGCCAGCTCATTAACGCACGTCCGGTTGTTGCAGCGGTTCGTGAGTTCTTCGCGAGTTCGCAGCTTTCACAGCTTATGGACGAAGTTAACCCACTTGCCGAGCTTAGTCACAAACGACGCCTTAGCTCAATGGGACCTGGTGGACTCAGCCGTGAGCGTGCAGGCTTCGACGTGCGAGACGCTCACCCGACGCACTACGGACGACTTTGCTCGGTAGAAACACCAGAGGGTGCAAACATCGGACTCGTACTCAACCTTGCTGCATATGCTCGTGTAAATGAGTATGGTTTCATCGAAACACCGTACCTCAAGGTAAAAGACGGCAAGGTAACCGATGAAGTTGTGTATCTCGGTGCTGCACAAGAGCGCGGCGAAGTTATCGCTGACGCGGGTGCAGAAATTGATGAAAAAGGTCACTTTATCGACGAGCGCGTATCTGCTCGTATTGACCTAAAGCCAGGTCAAATTGACGCAACAGAAGTGACGTATATGGACGCTGCGCATAAGCAGATTCTTGGTTCGACAGCTAGCCTCGTACCTTTTATCGAGAAAAACCGTATCGACCGCTCACTAACTGGTTCGAACATGCAACGCCAGGCTGTACCACTTATTACCCCTGAGTCTGCCACTGTCGGTACAGGTATCGAAGCGACGATTGCGCGCAACTCGAGTCAACTTGTCACTGCTGAAGGTACAGGTGAAGTGACTCGTGCCGATGGCGATATTGTTGAAGTAAAGTACAAAGACGGCGTGAAAAGCTACGAATTGATCCACTTCCAGAAGAGTAACGACGATCGTTCGATCAACCAAAAGGTTCGCGTGTCTCGCGGCGACAAGGTGAGCGAAGGCGATATCCTTATAGAAGGTGCGTCTATCGCTGACGGAGAAATTGCACTTGGTCGTGACCTACGCGTGGCATTTATGCCATGGGGTGGATACAACATGGACGACGCGATCATTATTTCTAACCGTTTGGTGCAAGACGACGAACTAACCAGCATCAATATTAAAGATTACATGGTAGAAGTTCGCGAAACGAAACTCGGCAACGAGCAGACAACTCGCGATATTCCAAATGTATCTGAGTATAGCCTACGACATCTCGATGAGCTAGGCATTGTACAGGTTGGTGCAGAAGTTAAAGCTGGCGACGTGCTCGTTGGTAAGATTACACCAAAAGGTGAGCAAGAGCTTAGCTCAGAAGAGCGACTCCTTCGTGCAATCTTTGGCGAAAAGGCCAAGGATGTTCGTGATACATCGCAGCGAATGAGCAATGCTGGCGGCGGAAAAGTTGTCGGTGTTAAAATTTTCACCCGTGAAGACGGCCATGAGCTTAAAGCTGGCGTACTCAAACAGATTCAAATATTTGTTGCACAAACTCGTAAAATCTCTGTGGGCGACAAGCTTGCGGGACGTCACGGTAACAAGGGCGTTGTCGCACGTATTCTGCCTGTAGAAGATATGCCGTTTATGGAAGACGGTACGCCGCTTGATATCATCTTGAACCCACTCGGTGTCCCAAGCCGTATGAACATCGGACAGCTGTTCGAGACGCATCTTGGTATGGCAGCGCATGCGCTTGGCTACAAAGTAGCAACGCCACCGTTTAACGGTGTGAGTGATGAAAAGATTTCCGATGAGCTCGAGAAAGCTGGTTTTGCCCGAGATGGTAAGGTTCAGTTGATCGACGGTCGTAGTGGCGATTACTTCGAAGAGCGCACGACAGTTGGTATCATGCACATCATCAAACTTCACCACATGGTGAGTGACAAGATTCACGCTCGCTCAACAGGTCCATACACTATGGTGACGCAGCAGCCACTCGGCGGTAAAGCGCAAAATGGTGGACAGCGATTTGGTGAGATGGAGGTTTGGGCACTTGAAGCGTATGGCGCAGCTACAACGCTTCAGGAGATGCTTACTATTAAGTCAGACGATGTGTACGGACGAGCAAAGGCATATG
This sequence comes from Candidatus Saccharibacteria bacterium GW2011_GWC2_48_9, assembly GCA_001003725.1. Taxonomy (GTDB): domain Bacteria; phylum Patescibacteriota; class Saccharimonadia; order Saccharimonadales; family Saccharimonadaceae; genus Mycosynbacter. The sequence goes on along the minus strand of LCPR01000001.1, from coordinate 108,824 downwards.
AGTCAATCATCAAAGACGAAGCAATTGTCGGTCCGAAACTACCAGAAAGCTTTAACGTACTCGTAAAAGAGCTACAAGGACTTGGTCTGCGTGTTGACTTGCTCGATGACGATGAAGAAATTGATGCAGAGCATGTGATTGCAGCCGCACTTCCTGCGGAAACCGTAACAGAGACTGTCATAGATGTGGCAGAAGTGACTATTGAAGGCGACCTTGAAGATGGCAGTATCTCTCTTGAAGAACTTGGTGAAGATGAAGATGAATTAGAAGCAGCTGAAGAAGCGAAAAATAAGGAGGAGGCGTAATATGTCACGAGTAGTTCCTGGCACAGGCATCGCAGATTTCGACGCGGTGCGCCTCGCAGTTGCGAGTCCAGAAGACATTCGCAAATGGAGTCACGGTGAAGTGACGAAACCTGAGACGATCAACTATCGTACTCAAAAACCTGAGCGAGATGGCTTGTTCTGTGAGCGAATTTTCGGTCCAGTCAAAGACATAAACCCACACGATAGTAAGCTCAAGGGTGTTCGCTCCCGTGAAGCAGCTATCGACAAAAATGGTGAGCTTGTCACAAAATCGATTGTTCGACGTGAGCGCATGGGTCATATCGAACTTGCTGCTCCAGTAGCACACATCTGGTTTATGCGCGGCACACCAAGCGCAATGAGCCTATTGCTCGGCATGACCGTGCGTAACATTGAGCGAGTTGCCTACTTCGCAAACTATGTCATTTTGAGCGTTGACGTTGAAAAGCGCGATCAATTCCTCGCAGACCTTGAAGCTGAGACCGAAGCCGGTCGTGCAGCTATCAAGATTCGTTACGAACGAGAAGCAGAAGCCGAAGGTGCAGATGTTAAGGCTCTTGCCGAAGCACAAAGCCGTGAAGTTGAAGAATTGAACGAAAGCTACACTATCCGCAAGGCTCAGCTCGATAGCCTAGTCAAGAATGCGCTTATTAACGAAACTGATTATCGAAACTTGCCAGAAGAGTACGAAGATATCAGTGAAGTTGGTATGGGCGGCACGGCTATTAAGCGACTACTCGATGAAATCGATTTGCCAGTGCTTATCCGTGAACTTTCAGAAGAAGTTGAGTCGGCAAAAGGTCAGCGTGAAAAGAAACTTCTCAAGCGTCTCAAGGTGCTTGAGAGCATGTATGCTGCTGGTATTAAGCCGAACAGCCTTGCGCTTAGCGTATTGCCTGTAATCCCGCCGGACCTTCGTCCTATGGTGCAGCTTACGGGTGGACGTTTTGCGACAAGCGATCTTAACGACCTGTATCGTCGTGTTATTAACCGTAACAACCGCCTGAAAAAGCTACTCGACCTCAATGCACCCGAAGTGATTCGTCGCAATGAGATGCGTATGCTACAAGAAGCGGTTGACGCACTCATAGATAACTCTGCAGCTCGCGGTGGCCGTGCGGTAAACGCAACCGGTGGCCGACGACGTCTGAAATCTCTGAGCGACATGCTTAAGGGTAAGCAGGGTCGTTTCCGCCAGAACTTGCTTGGTAAGCGTGTTGACTATTCTGGTCGCTCGGTTATTGTCGTGGGACCTAAGCTCAAAATCGATCAATGTGGTCTACCGAAGCAAATGGCCCTTGAGCTATTCAAGCCGTTTGTTATCAGCTGGCTGCTTCGCAACGAGCACGCACATAACATCCGTTCAGCTACTCGCCTTATCGAAGGTGGAGAATCTGTAGTATGGGATGCGCTTGACGCAGTAATCGATGGAAAGTATGTACTACTCAACCGTGCACCATCACTTCACCGACTATCAATCCAAGCGTTCCAGCCTAAACTCGTAGAAGGTAAGGCTATTCAGCTGCACCCACTCGTTGCTAACGGTTTCAACGCTGACTACGACGGTGACCAGATGGCTGTGCACTTGCCACTCTCAGATGACGCGCAGCGTGAAGCACGTGAACTCATGAGTGCTACAAACAACCTGCTTAAGCCTGCTGACGGTAGCCCCGTACTCAATATCAACCAAGATATTGTGCTCGGTAACTACTACCTGACATACGCAAAACCATCCGCTCAGACAAAAGCACGTAAAGCATATAGCTCTGTCTATGAAGCTGAAATGGCCTATGATAACAAGATCATTCAGCTGCAAACTCCTATTCGAGTGTTTGCAAAGGGTGAGATTCGTGACACGACGCTTGGACGCGTGTTCTTCAACGAAATTCTGCCGGCAACATTCCCGTATGAAGAGGCGCCTCAGGATAAGAAGCAACTCAAGAAAGTGCTTGCACAGATCTTTGAGCAGTTTGGTGCAGTAGAGACAGCGCACACTGCTGACCGCATGAAAGGTCTTGCGTTCCGCTTTGCAACAGTAGCTGCGATCTCAACCGGTAAAGATGACTACATTTCGTTCGATGAAATCAACGAGTTCATCGCTGAAGGCGACGCAAAGTCAGCCCTCATATCTGAACAGTACGACCAAGGTCTTATTACAGATGATGAGCGCTACACATTGACCGTCAGTACTTGGCGACAAGTTGACGGCAAGGTAGAAGACTTGCTGCGAAAAGAGCTCAAGAACATGGATACGAGTATCTCGACCATGGTGAACTCGGCAGCTCGTGGTACTATCTCGAACGTCAAGCTAGCAAGCGCTATGATTGGTATTCAGGTAGACGCGACAAACCGAGAGATTGAGCTACCTATTCGTTCGAACTTTAAGAAGGGTCTTTCGAGCCTCGAAGCATTCGTGGCGACACGAGGTGCACGTAAAGGTTTGATCGATACAGCGCTCAAGACAGCTGACTCAGGTTACCTGACTCGCCGTCTTGTCGATGTAAGCCAAGATGTCTTTACTGTAGAAGATGAAGCTGGTGATGACAAAGGCTACGCCATCTACCGTGCAGAGACAGACGAAACGATGATTGAATTCGGAAATCGTCTCGCCGGCCGCTTCTCGGCTGAGGCTGTGCCGGGTCATATTGAAGCCGACCAACTCATTACTCGTGAGATTGCAGCAGCAATCGACGCTGATGCGGATGTTACTGAAGTCAAAATCCAAAGTGTGCTCTCGAGCAATAATCTCAAGGGTATTCCACGTAAAAGCTATGGTGTTGACATGGCAACAGGTCAACTTGTGGATAACGCGCAGCCTGTCGGTGTTATTGCCGCACAGTCTGTCGGTGAGCCAGGTACGCAGCTTACATTGAACACATTCCACAGCTCCGGTGTAGCAGGTAGCGACATCACGCAGGGTCTCCCTCGTGTTGAAGAGTTGTTTGAAGCTCGATCTCCAAAGGGTCAGGCTCATATCAGCGAAGTAGCTGGACTTGTCGACATCTGGGAAGACGGTAAGAAGTATATCGTCCAAGTTACTCCAGAATCTGGTAAGGTGGAAAAGATTGCACTCGATGGCCGCAAGGTTGTTGTCAAAGAGGGAAGTAATGTGAAGGTTGGTGACGTCATCGCTACTGGCGAAGAAGGTACTGCACCGCTTATCGCACCGTTTGACGGAGTGATAGAAGCAACTGATGATATGATCATCATTGCAGCAAATGCTAGTGCACCGACTCGCTATGAAATACCAGGTACTTCGCAGCTCGTCGTAAAGGCGAACGATGTCATTGAAGCAGGCGCACGTCTGACTATCGGTTCATTGAATCTGCATGATTTGATGCGACTTAAGGGCACGGAAGCCGCACAACGCTACATCGTCAACGAAGTGCTGCGTATCTTCGCAAGCCAGGGCGAAAATGTTGCCGACAAGCACCTCGAGATCATCGTACGACAGATGTTCTCACGAGTACAGATCGAAGATCCAGGCGATAGCGCCTTTGTAACAGGTGACATCGTATCGAAGATGGCAGTTGTAGAAGAAAACGCGCGTCTTTCGAGCGCAGGCAAAGAGCTCGTTGGCTATACGCAGTTGCTTCTGGGTATCACAAAGGTTTCAATCTGGTCTGACAGCTGGCTTTCTGCCGCATCGTTCCAAGATACAACTCGAGTGCTTATTAGTGCTGCGACTAGCGGTCGAGCAGACCACCTGCACGGCCTTAAGGAAAACGTGATCATCGGTCGCAAAATTCCTGTAGGTACCGGCGCCATAAAAGCAGAAGAGATACCTCAAGAGATTACTCTCGAAGAGTTCTAGTCTCGACGTTACATACAAAGGATGCCTCATAACTGGGGCATTTTTTGTTGTAGATTTTTGATGGTAGTTATGCTAATATTGGTATAAGCAAACGAGAGGGAAATTTAGGGATGAATAGGAAAAACGCACTTATTGTGTTAACGGCGTTACTGCTGTCGCTAGTGCCGGCTATCGTCGGTGCTTCGCCTCAGGGGAGGCTCAACCAAACAATTAACGCTGGAGTACTAAGTACAGACATTATTGATGCTGGTGGCACACCTGTCACGTCTCCGTCATTTAATATGGCGGCAACGAGCATCCAGACCACCTGTCAAACTATCACTGGTACGTATGGCAGTAGCACGCAGCGTGTCGCTGTCAATAATCCAGGCGGTGCAAACGCAGGGTGGACACTAGCGATTGCAGCAACCGGTGGCGCATCGGCACAATGGGTATCGGGCGGCAACCAATATAGCTATAACACTGCAGCCGGTACTGGCTGTACTAGTGGCCAGATGACACTCAATCCTGTGGCAGCAACATTAGGGCTCGACGGCTCATCAACAGCAACAGGAGTGACGAAAGGTGCACAAGCCTCGTTCGTCAATGGAACCACCAATAGCATTACGCTCATGACCGCAGATGCATCTTCCCAAGACATCTGGAGCGGCTACTTGACGGGTATTGGAGTGAGTCAAAAGATTCCTGCTTCAACTCCGGCTGGTACGTATGTTATAGATCTAACTCAGACTGTTGCAGCTACGTAGGTTGTATTGCAATTAGAAAACACAAAAGAAGACGCCGTGCTAGTGACAAACAATACGGACAGAGTGCAGACAATCTCGATATACCCGACAGACGCGGTAATAACGAACACGGGTGCGTTCTCGTGTGAGCAAAAAGTCGAAGACCTCGATGGTGTTGGTTCGTGGATAAAGCTTGCGAAAAGTGAAGTCACCCTCCAGCCGGGTACCGATCGTGAAGTGCCGTTTATAATCACGATGCCAAGTAGAGTGGATGTTGGCGAATACAACGGATGTCTAGCGTTTGAGCCGAAAGGTGACGAAGGAGAAGTAGAGGGTAATGTACGTATACGAACACGTTCAGCAGTTCGCGTTGCCGTGACAGTGCCGGGCGACCTCAAAAAACAGGTAGATATCACCGATTTCTCAGTGACATCAAAGCAAGGTGGGAGACAAGACTATACACTAAGCCTTGAGAATACGGGAAATGTATCGGCAGACACTACTTCGATAATTGCGCTGAAATCTCTTGCCGGCACCGACCTGTATAGCAACAAAGGAACATACCCAGTGCTTGCAGATAGCACATACGACGTGATTTTCAGTAACGATGCGTTACCGTTCTGGGGCGGCTGGTACAGGATAAGTGCCTCCATTTCTTATGATAAGGCGGCTGGTAGCCTTGGCAATGCAGTTTCGAGCGATATGGTCAAGAAGTATGCGAAAGATAAGTATGTTTTCATATCTCCAGCGCCACTTGCGACAGCGATTTATTTCGGCATGTTGGCAATAATTTTGACTTGCGTGTTATATCTGTGGATTAGGCAACGTGACAAGAACAATGCCTTGAAGAGCTGGCAGCAACATACGGTGAAGCAAGGTGAAACGATTCAAAGTCTAGCTGAGTCACGGGGTGAAAGCTGGCAGAAATTAGCCAAGGTAAATAGCATCAAGGCACCGTACGTCTTAGTCGAAGGAACAAAAATCCGCATTCCTAGAAAGAATTAGGGTAGGGTGATGTCATCTGCGTTTAGATATCTAGTGATGGTAGTGTTCGGCACATTCGTTGCTGTGTTTTTGGGCTCATCCACCGTGCATGGTTCAACCATGGTTTTATATCCAAATACAGACCCTACCAATCTTACTGGTTCGCAGACGACAAGCTGGGTATCGTCTCTTCCGGACCCTACGCAATACGCCATACTGAGACTAACCGATACGCCACCCGACAGCACGAAGTACTTATGCGGCCAGTCGGGGACATGGGGTTATCTATATGGGCTAGATAACCCAGTAAATGTAGGGCAGGGGGCAACGTCTATCCAGGTGAATGCATTGGCGAAAATGCACAAGGATGGGTTCTTGAATCCAGACGACAAAATCACACTAGGTGCGTACATAGGAGGAAGTGTGGTCGGTACAATCTCTGCTCCCACGTCGCCATTTGGTGATTCGGTGTTTACGTCTGGCTGTGGGTTAATATTCACATCAGAGCCGACGGAGTGGCGTTCGATTGCTTACAGCACATCGGGCGGGAGCCGTTGGTCACTCGCAGACATACAGGGTATGCAGATGTATCTTGGCAGACAAACGGCTGGTTCTGCGGATTTGATAAAGTTGTTCCGCGCCTACATGACCGTAACCTACGACGCAACACCAAATATTTCCACGACAAAATACAGAGTCTATGCCGACTCCAGTTCCGCAACACCCGGCACTCCACTAGCAAACTACGACACTCCTGCATCGTTGTCGACACGTGCAGAAAAGTTTCGGCTTCGCATGGCAGTGAGCAATACTCATAACGATTTGTGGAGCGCAGGATACGGCTCTCTAAAGTTGCAATATGCTAAAAAAACAGCCGCATCATGTACCGCCCAAACTGGCTGGTCTGATGTGTCTGCAAGCTCTCCGGGAATTCGCTTTTACGATAATCCGAGCGTAGCGAATAATGCGACGATCACGTTTCCAGGAGGCGACGACCTTAATGCGAACGGTGCGCCCCAAACTTACCGTGAGTCAAATGATGCGACGACTGTGACAAACGTGACCGCTGGTAAGCTTGCTGGATGGGACTTTTCTTTGCAAGAAGACGCTGCTAATCTCGGAGGCACTTACTGTTTTAAGTTGGCACCAAGTGCGACGCTGACCGAGTCTAGCACCTTACTTGCATCTGCCGAGGTAACTACTGTGCCAGCTCCATTAGGTGTCGATATCGTTAACAGTTCGAACGTAAGTATCGCAAGTCCTGTGATTCAATTTAGTATACTTACGCTTAATGGACAATGTCAGCAATCGAATGCTGTATTTGGTTCGGCAAGCCAAAAAATACAAATTACAAATGGTACAGCCGTAAACGGCTGGTCTCTCAGTGCTGCGCCAACACTAGGGGCAACAGGCTTGTGGGCTTCGGGTGGGGGAGATCAGTACGATTTTAACGACCCCAATGGTACGCCCGCTGGCTGTAGCGATGGTGGTGATGCCGACAACAAAGGGGGGCAGTTGACGGTTAAGCCTGCCGCCTCTGCGCTTGGCTCAAGTATCGGTTGCGCGACTACCGGCATAACCAAGGGCACTAATGCTGCGTACTCACAGGGTGTAATCGATGCCATTACATTACTATCTGCCTCATCTGCAGCACAAATGTACTGTAGTTGGGATCTGACGAGCGTAGGGCTGAGTCAGATGATCCCCACTGTCACTCCAACTGGCGCATATGTACTAGATGTGACTGCCACGGTGGTGGCGTCATGAGGATGCCATCATTCATACTAGCGCTGAGCTGCATCGCGAGTATGTTTGCGCTTGCGTCGGTGCCCGAAAGTGCGAACGCTCGCTCTGCGCGATTAAATCAGTATGTATCTCCACGAGAGTGCGTGCGCGAGACGGTAAACGACGGAGTAGAAACGCGGAGTATTTTGACGCCAGAAGAGTGCGAGGAGTTACTCAACCCTGAGCCAATCGATGAAAATCCGACACCCATGGAGCCTCAAGAGCCCCGGCCTATCGTGGTTGACACAAGTGACCGCAGTGAGCTGCAGGCCCCAAACACAGGGTTTATGCGCTATTTATCCGACGGAGTGGTAAAGAACCGAGATCTACTCGCGATTGTGGCCACAGCTGCTGCAGTGGCGTTATTTCTCATTGTCGTACGCAAATTCAGTCGTCAGCATAAAAAGTAGTAACATGTCTAAACTTGTATTGAAGCTGGATTTTTGCTATACTACCACTTGAGTTTCCTCTATTTAGATTATTCGGTGACTTGAATGTGTACACACCAGATAAATGCTAAATAGTATGACACGAGGCGGAGATGCTGAATCCAAGTCGTAAAATGCGTCGATACCTTGACGCCAATATATAATTATTAAGGAGAATTTATGCCGACAATTAACCAGTTAGTGCGCAAACCGCGCAAAACTGCGAACAAGAAGTCGAAGTCACCTGCTTTGGGTCGCATTCACAATGCCCTCAAAGTTCGCTACTATGACCAAGATGCGCCACTCAAACGTGGTGTATGTATTCGCGTTACTACTAAGACACCAAAAAAGCCAAACTCAGCGCTTCGTAAAGTTGCTCGCGTTCGCTTGACTAACAACCAAGAAGTATGGGCGTACATTGGTGGCGAAGGTCACAACCTACAAGAGCACGCTGTTGTGCTTGTACGCGGCGGTCGTGTACCAGACCTTCCAGGTGTGCGTTACCACATTGTCCGCGGTGCGCTCGACCTTCAAGGTGTTGCAAAACGTGCGCAAGGTCGTTCAAAGTACGGCGCTAAAAAGGAGGATAAAAAGTAATGCCACGTAAAGTTACTCGTAAACTCCAGCGCGATCTCAAACCAGATCGTAAGTATCAGTCTGTGCTTGTACAGCGTCTTATCAATAAATCTATGCTTGACGGCAAGAAGCTTATTGCTGAGCGCGCAGTATATGCTGCACTTGAACAGGCGGCTAAAGAACTAAAAAGCGAAGACCCGCTTGCAGTGTTTGAAAAAGCACTCAAAAATGTGAGCCCGAACTTTGAAGTTAAATCGCGCCGTGTCGGTGGTGCTAACTACCAAATTCCTTTCCCTGTTGCGGGTCACCGCCAACTGCACTACTCGTTCAGCTGGCTTGTACAGAGCGCCCGTGCTCGCAAAAGCATGCCGTATAGCAAACGTTTAGCCCTCGAGATTATCGATGCGCATAACGAAGCTGGTGCCGCATACAAGAAGAAAGAAGATACTCACAAGATGGCAGAGGCAAACCGAGCGTTTGCACATTTTGCCCGCACATAGTACTACGTGTAGAGTATATAAAAATAACACGGTCATTGGCCGTGTTATTTTTATTGGCTGTAACTATGTTTTACTAGTAACTGAATAGTCCGCACATAGCAAAACAGCCCCCGATAAACTAAGGGGCTGCACTCGTATGAGTAGATTATTGCTTTCTACTGAACTGGCACAAATCCTGCGCCAACGCCAGCGCGAGAGTTAATGTCAGAGAGTACTGGCTGTATTGCCAAAGATTTTGTTGCAGACAAGTATGGAATACCTTCTGAACCCTGAACATACCCGACAAGTTTTCCATCGGATGCGTTCACGAGTGGTCCGCCGGAGTCGCCAGTGATGGCGTAGGCGAAGCTCTTAACAACATATTGATTTGCACCGGTAACGATACCGCAAGTTTGTGCAGATGAGCGACCTTCTTTACATACGTTTGACATCCATGATGGTGTTTTTGTCGCTATACCATAGATAGTGGTCCGGCCAACTGTCTTAAGGGGTACAACTTTCGTTTTGTCGAACTTGATTACCGCATAGTCACGATTTGCTGGATCGTTATAGTTTGCGAATCCACCGGAGAACTTATAATAGACAACTTCGCCAATTACACCGGCATCTGGGTCGTTTTCGCCAGTAACGTTTGCATAATTAGGGTCGTTGTATATGTTCTTTGCAGCATCGGGGCAATGTCCTGCTGTTATACCTACTAGGTCCCCGTTATTATCGTTTCCTATTGTTGTAAGCGTACATGCACCGTTGGTACCTGCGCCGAACTTAATGCCAGACCCGCCGCCTATGTACGCTTTGCCTTCTAATGCACTAGACGCTGGGGCTATCGAAACTGCTCCAATAAACGCCAGTGCGAATACAGAAGTTATCATTAATTTCAATCTCTTCATATTTACTCCTTTTGCTCTCATTATGATTACTACCATAAGCAGTATAGCAAAGTTTGAGTCTATATTGGAACGTCCTATACTATTTGTTCAGCCAAGTATCCGCAGGCTTGCGGGCTGACTTTTGTAACGTAGCGGTGAGGGTTCTCGTGCAACTTCACCATCTCTAGATACTCGAAGGTGAGTCTTTTTTGCGTGTATGGTAACACTTCGGGTGGTCAGTGAGGTTAAATCCTCTGAATCGCGAATAGAGCCTACGATAGCATAAGCAATGATTTTCAAGAGACTAAGGCGAGAATCTGATGTGATCATATGAACACAGAGCACCCCTTCATCTAGAGACGATCTTTGTGCAGCGTTTGTGATGTCGTAATTGTTGTTGCCGACAAATACAAACGGAGTGCGATATTCTATTCCATCTATGGTCACCACATAGTGCTTGAAGCGAATAAATGCTTTAATCGACGCATACACGGCTGAGGGCCATTTTCCATATTTGCTCTCGATTTGCTCTCGCTCATGCACAGTAGATGGGTACAGCCCTATACTCGAATTGTTGATAAATACCGTTTCGTTGATGGTTGCAACGTCAACCTTGCGCGGATCTTTTGAGTGTAGCGTGGCAATTGCTTCGTCAAGATCTTGCGGAATGTTGAGATCTTTAGTGAAATGATTTAGCGTGCCGCCAGGAAGAGGTATCATGGTTGCTTTAGTGCCATATACTTCTTGTGCAACTGAACTCAGCGTGCCGTCACCGCCGATAGCCGCAATATATGCTCCGCTTTGAATATGTGGAGCGATAGCTTGTTTAAAGTTCTCAGTGATGTCTATGGCGTGGTCGATAGTGATATTATGAGCACTCATTTTTCGAGTCAGCTCACCAAGGGGTAACGCACTACCCGAGCGCGAATTATATACAAGCACTATGTTCATGCGTGCAATACCCATATAGCGAGCGCAAGGCCTATGCCGCCTAGAAGCCAGCCTCCGATGACATCGGTAGGAAAATGAGCGCCTAGATACACGCGAGAAATACCAATAGAAAGCACGACGGGTATGAGTATCATGCCTGCGGTAACTGCAAATATGCTTCCCGACGCAAGGAGGAGATATACCACCAGCCCATAACAAGAGGTAGAGGCTGCAGCGTGGCCGCTGGGGAAGCTGTATGTTTTGAAAAACATAGCTGCTGCATAATCAGTTAACGGTCGCTTACGTCGTAGGAGGTATTTTAATCCGCTTGCAAGCAGTAACGCAATAGCCACAATAATTCCAGCCGCTACCAGCTGTACGTTACCCGTATACTCTCCGTAATACGATATTACTGCGGCAGACAACAGTGCGAATACTGGTTGACCGATCAGTGTCATAAGGCGAAAGTAGCCGCGAGTAGAAGGCGGCAGAGACTGCACGGCGGCAGTGAATTGACGGTCGAGTTTTCGCATGGCTTTTAACATTCTTTCTATTATACGTCATGTTGGTGTTAAACAATCCAAGGCGTCTATAATGTTACGGCTGATATACTTAGTGACATGGAATCGCGAAAAAGAAAGTTCGAAAGTTTATCGCTTGAAGCTCGGGAGCAGTTCGCTGAAAACACACGTGAGCGTATTTACTCTACAATTACGTTACTCGCCGTACTTGCTGCCCTGTGGCATACGGTGCAGTATCATAGCGCACTTGGGGTAATTGCCAGTATAGCTGGCACGGTCGTAGGGTTGTGGCTTGCAACGCTCATGTCGGATCGCATGTCGTACCGCGCAGTGCATGGTAGGGGGATGCCTATTGAAAAATATCGCAAGATACTTTTTGCCGCCTCTGGTCTACTGGCTCCCGCCGCGGCACCACTAATTCTGGTCGCCTTGAGCATGACGGAAATCTTGACACTCAAGACAGCCTTAACGATATCTATTATCTTGCTGCTACTGTCGCTTTTCTTATTTTCTGTAGTTGGGTCGAGAAGGATCTACGCTTCAAAACAAAAGATTTTAATAATAAGCCTACTTGAGCTTCTTATCGGTATCGGTGTGGTTGCGCTCAAGCTGCTCATAGGCGAGTAGAGAAACGAAGCAGTTTTAAGTCACCTCTAAAATTGAGGCTTCAGGTCGATAACACTCAGAGGATTCACTCTCACGCGATAGCATCTAAGCGTAGGATCTGTTATAATAGTATCTAAGAGCTATTTTTTATGGCAAAAATTTTTAATCGAGAGGAACCACTCACACCATGGCGCAAAAAGATGTCCCACTAAAAGATTACCGCAACATCGGTATTATCGCCCATATTGACGCAGGCAAGACAACTACCACAGAAGGTATTTTGTACCGAACAGGCTTGACGCATAAAATTGGTGTTGTTCGTGGTGAAGGTGACGGTGCGACAACTGACTGGATGGCACAAGAGAAAGAACGTGGTATCACGATCACTTCTGCTGCAGTGACATGTTTCTGGAAGGGTCACAAGATTAACATTATTGATACGCCGGGCCATATCGACTTTACGGTTGAAGTAGAGCGATCTTTGCGTGTGCTCGACGGCGCAGTCACTGTATTCGACGGTAAAATGGGTGTTGAAGCTCAGTCTGAAACTGTCTGGCGCCAAGCGAACAAGTATGGTGTACCTCGCATCTGCTTTATTAACAAGATCAACCAGACCGGTGGGGATTTCTACAAGTCACTAGAGACAATTCACAATCGCCTCAGCCGACACGCACTACCTGTGCACTTGCCAATCGGTTTCGAAAAAGATATCAACGGTGTCGTTGATCTAGTGGATATGAAAGCTTACACCTACTCAGACTACACTGACAAAGAGTTGGTGCAAGGCGAAATTCCTGCTGACATGCTTGAAAAAGCAACACACGCACGTAGCCTGTTAGTTGAAGCAGCAGTTGAAGCAGATGATGAACTGTTTGAGCGATTCTTGGAGAAGGGTGAAGAGTCGATCTCTATTGATGAACTCAAAGCCGCACTGCGTAAGCGCGTCTTGGGTGGAGATTTCTTCCTCGTTTCAGGTGGTGATGGTCGCGGCGTTATCGTAGAAAAATTACTCGACATCATGGCAGACTATCTCCCGAGTCCATTGGATGTTGATGCTATCTGGGGTGTGAATCCAAAAACTGGCGATGAAGTAAGTAGAAAACCCGCTGTTGCTGAGCCTATGGCTGGTTTGGCATTCAAGATTGCAACCGATCCTTTTGTCGGCAAGCTTATCTTTGTCCGTGTATACTCAGGTACTCTCAAGGCTGGTAGCTATGTGCTTAATACGACGACTGGCGAAAAAGAACGTGTTGGTCGTATTGTACGTATGCATGCGGACAAGCGAGAGGAAATTGACGAAATTCACGCTGGCGATATCGCGGCTGTCGTAGGGCTCAAAAGCACGTTTACCGGCCATACCCTCTGTGAAGTTGCGAAGCCGATTGCACTCGAGAGTATCACTTTCCCCGATCCTCCAGTGGCAATTGCCGTAGAGCCAAAGACGAAGGCCGACCAAGAAAAAATGGGTATTGCACTTGGCCGTCTTGCCGAAGAAGACCCAACATTCCGCGTACATACAGACGAAGAAACTGGCCAAACAATTATGTCGGGCATGGGTGAGCTTCACCTCGACATCCTTATAGATCGTATGAAACGTGAGTTTAACGTTGAAGCAAATATCGGTGAACCGCAAGTTGCGTTCCGAGAATCAATCAAGGGTACTGCCAAGGTGCAAGGTAAGCACGCCAAGCAGTCAGGTGGTCGTGGTCAATACGGTGATGTATGGATCGAGTTTGAACCAAACGAACCGGGCAAAGGCTTCGAGTTTACCGACCTCATTAAGGGCGGAGTGGTTCCTCAAGAGTATCGAAAGCCTGTAGAGCAAGGTATCAAAGAAACGCTCGACGGCGGTGTGATCGCAGGTTATCCTGTAGTCGACGTTAAAGCGACGCTCTATGACGGTAGTTATCACGATGTCGACTCAAGCGAATTGGCGTTTAAGCTTGCGGGAGCATTGGCGACACGTGAAGGTATCAAGCAGGCAAAACCAATCTTGCTGGAGCCTGTCATGAAAGTAGAGGTGACTACACCCGAAGAGTTCATGGGTGACGTTATCGGCGACCTTAACTCTCGTCGTGGGCGAATTGAAGCTATGGAAGATTTGCAGGGCGGCGCTAAGCTCGTGCGTGCAATCGTACCACTAGCGAGCATGTTCGGCTACACTGGAGATATTCGCTCAATGAGCCAAGGTCGTGCTGCGAGCACTATGGAGCTTGCGCAGTATGAAGAAGTGCCGCCAAATGTTGCACAGGAAATCATCGAGAAGCGAAGCAAATAGTCAGGTTATATTTAACATTAAACACACCGCGATATGAGCGGTGTGTTTTTTTGTACAAATTTATGGTATAAGTATAGCGAGCAAGTGGCAATTCTGTCACTTGCACCTACGAGTACTGGAGGAAAAATGCACTTCCTGACATTCTTGATGCTGAGTGCGATTGTGCTGGTGACTGGTGCGTCGCTCTTTGCGTTTCTTGCGCACGCAATTGCTGCGCTAAGATGGCGTCGAAAGTTGGCTTCAGTTCCCTATGATGCACCTGATCGCCACTGCGAGGACATCGAAAAGCGGCAAATCCGAGAGCAGGCGTATGCCGCACTGTTTCTCGTAGTTTTCGTGATGATGGCAGTTCTTCTGCTTGCAATGGTTGTTTCGCATCGCGTTGCGACTACGGAGCTGCAGGTTTTCGTCTTTATTGGTGTACCTGTCTTCGCCGCCGCGCGCATTGGTTATGTCGCCGTGAAGTACTACGACACCCGCTTCTGTAACAGCTACTTGAGGTGTACGTATTTCTAGTATGCATGACCCCATTTTCCTCCGGCGAAACACGGTCACAAGTGTTTCGCCACGTACTCTACACGTCAACAATTTAAAATTGTTCTGATGAGTCCGACTTCGCGATCAGCAAGTCTAACGAGGACGAAACGTATGCTACAATAGTGTTAATGTCACGCTAACACAAACAAAAAGGAGTCTAGTAGATGGGGGATGTGTTTACTCAATTATCAGTTGTACTGGTAGTCGCGACGCTTATGGCATTACTGATGCGTCGGCTTAAACAGCCGCTAATCGTAGGCCATATTCTGACTGGTATTCTGGTAGGTCCGAGCCTCCTGCACCTCATCGAAGATAAACACTCTTTCCAGACGTTCAGCGAAATTGGCATTGCGCTGCTGCTGTTCATCATCGGCCTTGAGCTTAGCGTATCTGTCATTAAGAAATTGGGTAGCCCGGTGTTTCTCACGGCCGCGGCAATACTCATGACGGTGGGTACTATCGGTTTCCTTGTCGGTACTGCGTTCCAGTTCTCCACGCAAGAGGCGATACTACTCGGGCTCGCTATGTTCTTTTCCAGTACTATCATCATAGCCAAAGTACTGAGTGACAAAAAAGAAATCTCACGATTAAACGGACAAATCGCTATCGGTGTTATTTTGATAGACGACATCATAGCGACGTTCGCATTGCTGTTTGTCGCTGCATCGAGCACCGGTGAAGCACTTGGTCCGGTTGAGATAGGACTACTGCTACTTAAGGGCGTGGTAGTAATAGGCGTACTTGCATTGCTTGGCACGAAAGTGCTACCAAAAGCACTCAAATCTGTAGCAAAGTCACAGGAGCTGTTGTTTCTCTTTGCGCTCGCGTGGGGATTTGGTGTAGCATCTGCAGTAAATGCTATCGGGTTTTCGATCGAGATTGGTGCGCTGTTTGCGGGTGTTACATTGGCGCACTTGCCATATGCACATCAGATAGGTGCGCGACTCAAGCCGCTGCGTGATTTCTTCGTGGTACTGTTCTTTATTAGCTTGGGCGAAAACTTAAACTTCGACAATATCGCGGCAGCTATAGTACCCGCGCTTATTCTTTCTATTATTGTCTTGGTACTTAAGCCGTTAGTCGTGATGACATCGTTAGGGCTACTGGGCTACACTCGCAGGACAAGCTTCAAAACTGGCGTCAACTTATCGCAAATTAGCGAGTTTTCAATCATATTGATAGTGCTGGCGGCATCTACTGGTATGGTGAGCGAGTATGTGAGCGCGGTTGTAACGATAGTTGCGCTATTGACTATTACGGTCAGTACATATTTAATGCAGTACGACAACAAGATCTATCAAAAATTCGATCACCGTCTCCGTATGTTTGAGCGGCGCGGTGCTGTGGACGCACATAGTGAAGCAAGAGAGTATCCACTGATACTATTTGGCTATAAAAACGGTGGACACCAATACCTTCGCACGTTTCGCTCACTCAAGAAAAAGTTCGTCGTCGTAGACTACGACCCTGAAGTAATAGAAGAGCTGCAAAAGTCCAATGTGGATTATTTATATGGTGACGCCACAGACCCAGAGTTACTCGCCGAGATTCATATGGACAGCGCAAAGCTTGTCGTTAATACGATTAATGAGCCGAGCATTAATATCTCCCTGGTTAAGCATATACGAAAAAAGAATCAAGACGCAGTAATCGTATGCTCGGCCGATAACTATAACGAGGCAGCTGAATTATACCGGCTTGGTGCCACATACGTGATGCTCCCGCACTTTATTGGCTCTGAGCGTCTCAATACCTTTATATCGACACACGGTATTAGTAAGCAGAGCTTTGATAATTACCGTGAAAAGCACATGGTAAAAATTGGTCGCGCTGCGTTACGTCGCAAGTAATATCTTTCGTATAACGAAGTGACGGTGGCCTGGGCTTGCACAGGCAAAACAATGCGAGAGACCCCTTTACGGATTGCTTAAAAGCCTGTATACTAAATTCATACGTCGTGGAGTCTTATAGTGAGACTTTGCGCGAAAAATATAAGTAATCAGGAGATATACCTTACATGGCAGATTTCGATCGAAGCAAGCCTCACGTCAACGTTGGTACCATGGGTCACGTTGACCACGGTAAAACAACACTAACTGCGGCTATCACGCACGTTTTGGCAAAAAAGCTGCCAAGCGATACTAACAAACCTCGCAACTACGACGAGATTGACAATGCTCCAGAAGAAAAAGCTCGTGGTATTACCATCGCTTCATCTCACCAAGAGTACGAATCAGAAGCTCGTCACTACGCACACGTGGACATGCCAGGACACGCTGACTATGTTAAGAACATGATCACTGGTGCTGCACAGATCGACGGCGCAATTCTCGTAGTTGCTGCAAACGATGGTCCATTGCCACAAACACGTGAGCACGTACTACTTGCAAAGCAGGTTGGTGTGCCAAAGATCGTTGTCTTCCTTAACAAGATGGACCTTGCGGATCCTGAACTCGTCGAACTCGTCGAGATGGATATCCAGGAACTACTTGCAAAGAACGGTTTTGACGACAATGCGCCTATCATCAAGGGTTCTGCAACAAAAGCCCTCGAAGGTGACGCAGAAAACGAAGAAGCTATCATGCAGCTCGTAAAAGCTCTAGACGACTACGTACCAGAGCCAACACGTGATCTTGACAAGCCTTTCCTTATGCCTATCGAAGACGTTTTCTCTATCAAGGGTCGTGGTACAGTTGCTACCGGACGTATCGAGCAGGGTATCATCAAGCTCAACGACGAAGTTGAAATTGTTGGTATCAAAGCTACTCAGAAATCAGTTGTTACTGGTATCGAAGCTTTCAAGAAAAGCCTAGACCAAGGACAAGCTGGTGACAATGCTGGTTTACTCCTCCGCGGCATCGAACGCGAACAAATTGAACGCGGTCAAGTACTTGCGAAACCAGGTTCAGTCAACCCACACACCGAGTTTGACGCTGAAGTATATATCCTTAAGAAAGAAGAAGGCGGACGCCACACTCCTTTCTCAAAGGGTTACAAGCCACAGTTCTACTTCCGTACAACTGACGTTACTGGTGAAGTTGAACTTCCAGCTGACAAAGAGATGGTTATGCCTGGTGATACTATCACTTTCAAGGTTAAGCTTCTCGCTCCTATCGCCATGGAACAAGGTCTCAACTTCGCTATCCGCGAAGGTGGCCGTACCGTTGGTGCTGGTGTCGTAACAGGTATTACAAAGTAACACTCTGTAGCGCCTAACAATAAAAACCCTCGACAATCTCGAGGGTTTTTTTATTGTACCTGGGTAAGTGCCCGCCGACAAGGGGGGCGATTTAATATAGGGCATATTGCATATTTACATTCGATCTTGTATGATATATCAGTAACACTAATCAGTTGATGAGAACTCGGTCAGATGTGAGCACTGCGGTGACACAATTCGAACAGAGATTACATTGACAGCACACTAGGAGTAAAAACATGGCAGATGCAGGCCTAAAAATTCGTATTCGTCTTAAGGCGTATGATCACAAAGTGATCGACCAGTCAGCAAAGCAAATTATCGACACGGCGGTACGTACCGGTGCAGATGTAGCAGGACCCATCCCTCTTCCTACGCGCCGAAGTACATTTACTGTCGTCAAAAGCCCTCACGTGTACAAAAAGGGTGGAGAAGCATTTGAAATGCGTGTACACAAGCGTCTTATCGACATCACAAACGCGTCACCAAAGACAATCGATAGTCTGCAAAACCTCAGCTTGCCAGCTGGCGTCGACGCAGAAATTCGCATGTAATACATGCATCGGTAAAAAATCGCAGACTCTGAAAAGAACCTGCGATTTTTTAATATGGTATACTGCTATAGTACTTATGGCAAAACAAACATCCAATAAATCTAGAACATACGCCCGTAATCGCCCGGTCGTGAGCAGACGTGGACTCGAGAATGTGTTTGAGCCGGATGGCGTATATTTGTTCAAACTGATTGTAGTAACACTTGCCGGATTAATGTGGGTACGTATGGCTGACCCGCTTGTTATTGGCGGAGTATTGCCTGTTGGTGCATTTCCAGTGGGAGCGCTTGTCGCATTGGTACTTATTGCGTGGCTAGAACACGCACAGTTTAACCGAAAAATCCTTTACGCAGTACTTGTCGTAGTGACGATAATCGGCTTTTTTCTCGATGCTGGCATCATCATTTGACCAGTTTGCTATAATTGATACATGAGAAACGTTAAGCATGTGCGGCATTGGCTCAATGTGCACCGTAGACAGTTGTATATTTGGGCACCAAGCACTCTTGTTGTACTGCTACTTATTGCTCAACTCGCGTATCCCAGTGGACGACTCCTGCCATGGCAGACCGTCGACGGCGTAGCTCTCGGCGGCATGCAAAAAAAAGATGCGGCTAACACGCTCGACAAAAAATACGCCGCACGCACCCTGCAACTTTACTTTGGTGATGCTAATAAACCTCAGTATACTCCTGCGCCAGCTGAGTTTGGTCTTGTGACAAAAAATGCTAAACGCCTAGAGCAAATGTCGTACCCATGGTACCTGCAAAGAGTCTGACGTGCGCAAAGCTCTCGATGGCGCGCAGCCTAGACTGAACAAAAGCCCTTCTGTGCGAGTCAGTATGATGCCCATACCTGCAGCTGTGCGAGCAGAAGACGTTCGCCCGGTCGTCGATACAATAAATGTGCAGCTCTCCAGCGATGTTGCGTTTGTGTACGATGCAACAAATGAACAAGTGCCAGCACAAGAAATACGAAAATGGCTGACATTTAGCAGCAATAGTGGCACGTTAGAGATAGGATTTGATACCAAAAAAGCCAACGCGTACCTGAGCCCAAACCTTGCCGAACCGATTGCACGACCAGCGGGCATAACTAAAGTCAAGACCCACGATTTTGTAGAGGTTTCGCGTCAAGACGGTGCGGCAGGTAGGGTGTTTGATGTAGATAAGACGCTCGCAAACCTCAAGTCTTACCTAGTTGCAGAGGCGAAAAATGTACCAGTAGGCGATAGAGTAGTAGAGCCAAAGATTGAATACACACGTACATACAGCAACACGGACACGGGGCTATCTGCGCTCATGAAAAACTACGCCGAAAGTCACCCTGGCACATACGGTATATCACTTATAGAACTCGATGGAAAGAGGCGACGTGCAGCATGGAACGACACACAAAAGTTCACGACTGCGAGCACTTACAAGCTGTATGTCGCATACAGTGCGCTCAAGAGAGTCGAATCTGGTGAATATAAATGGTCCGACCAGATAAGTGCAGGAAGAAACCTAGAGAAGTGTTTTGACGATATGATTGTCAAATCGGACAATGCTTGCGCAGAAGCGCTGGTAGCAAAGATCGGATATCGGGCACTGACGGTTGACGCCCAGTCTATAGTAAGCGGTAATACAACATTCTTAGATACCGAGAGCTACAAGACGACAGCGGGAGACTTAAGCACGTTTATGGCGTCTCTTGCGACTGGCCAGATGGCATTGAACGCAGGTAGTCAAGCGCGATTTACTGATGCGCTGAAACGCAACGTATACAGGCAGGGTATTCCAAGTGGTACGTATGCACTTAGCGTTATGACGGACGGTAGCTCTTGGGCTGCTATTGCTGAGCTGACAAGAGAAATTGAAAAATTGCGGCAATAACCCTGCCTAGACGAGAATCGCCCCACCGGGGAGACGTGCCAGTGCGGCGATTCTCGACCCGAATGGGGCGTTAGGGCCGGCGACCCACCTGTAGCCGATGATTCGGCTTTTGTGGGTGCACGACCTTTGTTGGGTTGATCGAGCGAGGCGCGCGGCGCCGCTCAATGCCCGGGTGTGTTTGCGTAGTGGCGGTCAGCAACAGTTGAGTTAGCGAGCGCATCATGCCCCCTTTGTCTGATCGGCATCTGCGTAGACGAGCCAGACGGACGAATCTTCTGCATATTCCACTACGGGACTTCCTTCCGGTAGGTAGATTCTTGACGCAATGCAGGCATGCACCGCTGTATATTATATAATTATACTTACATGCAGTCAATATAATTAAGCTCATGCAAATCACTTTGCCGTCTCTTGACTCTCACCCCATATGCGTGGTATGATACGAAGGTTACTTTTATGTACAAACAATATCAAGCGACCTTGGTGAGTAGATAGGTCCCGGAGCTTGGAGGAGTCCAATGCGGCAGGGAAACCAGCGGCCACCAGGGGTTTTAAGTGGGAGAATGAAGGCAATGAAAGCACTTCTCGGTACCAAAATTGGTATGACCCAAATCATCGGCGAAGATGGCCGTGTGACACCAATCACACTCATTCAAGCCGGGCCTGTGACAGTGACTCAGGTAAAAACTGTCGAAACCGACGGTTACAACGCTGTCCAGGTCGCGTATGGTGAGGGTAAGAACCTGAGCAAGGCCGTGGCAGGACATGTTAAGTCCGCCAAAGTGACTCCGAAGCATATTCGGGAATTCCGCGTAGACGAACTACCAGAAGGCCTCAAGGTAGGGGATCACGTAGATGTCAATGCGTTTGAACTAGGAGAACTTGTTCAAGCCACGGGCACATCAAAAGGTAAGGGTTTTGCCGGTACGGTAAAACGTCATAACTTTAATACAAGCAAAAGCTCTCACGGTGGAAACGGCAACGTCCGTAAGCCTGGATCAATCGGATCCATGTATCCACAGAAGGTATTCAAAGGCAAGCGCATGGCGGGGCAAATGGGCCACGACCAAGTGACAGTCAAGAACCTCGCAGTCGCGTACATCGACGCGGAGACAAACTTGATTGGTCTTAAAGGCGCTGTGCCAGGACCACGCAAGGGCCTAGTAGTAATCGGAGGTAAGGCATAATGGCTGAGTCAACGACAACAAAGAAGACGACTCTTCCTAGTGAAGTCTTCGCTGTAGAAGTGCCTAGCCACGAACTACTGAAGCTAGCATACGATTCGTATCTAGCAAACAACCGCCTAGCAAGTGCAACTACGAAAACTCGTGGTGAAGTACGTGGTGGTGGTAAAAAGCCATGGAAGCAAAAAGGTACTGGACGTGCACGATTTGGTTCGACACGAAACCCTATCTGGCGTACTGGTGGTATCGTATTTGGTCCACGTGGCAACGAAAATTACACGAAGAGGCTGTCAAAAACCTCAAAACGTGTTGCAGTCAAGCAAGCGCTGACGCTCGCTAGCCAAGCAAACAAGATTGTCATTGATGACATTAAGACTACAGGCAAGACAGCGGAAGTCGTAAAATTCTTGGCAGATAAAAAACTCGATCGTAAAGTACTCGTGGTGACCGAAAAGACACCAGAGATTATCCGAGCGACGGGTAATATTCAACAAATTCGTTTGGTAAGCCCGACTTTCCTGAATGTATTTGATGTGCTTAACGCAGATCATATCCTTATCAGTGCAAAGGCGTTGCCTGTCATTCAAACTTGGTTGACTAACGGAGGAGAGGCATAATGACACTCATTAGCGTTATCCCACGCCCAACTGAAAAGGCGTATACACAAATTACAGATAAGAATACCTACATCTTCGATGTACCGCTTACTGCGAACAAACAGCAAATCATTGCTGCCGTAGAAGCGCAATTCGAAGTAAAGGTCGCTGGCATCAAAACACTAGTACAGCAGGGCAAGGCAGTGCGCTTCTCACGAGGCAAAAACCGCTATCCCGGCACCACTAAGCGTAAAGATTCAAAGAAGGCCTACGTAAAGCTTGCTGAAGGCAGCTCTATCCAAGTCTTTGACCAGCCGGCAGAAACAGAGGAGAAGAAGTAATGCCAATTAAGCAGTACAATCCTACTACTCCTGCACGCCGCGGAATGACTAGCCAAGATATGAGCGAAATCACTACGCGTAAACCGCTAAAAAGTCTTGTTAAGACTAAGAAGCAAAACGCTGGTCGCAACAACCAGGGTCGTATTACAGTTCGCCACCGTGGTGGTGGTGTAAAACGACACTATCGCTTGCTTGACCACCGTCTCGCTGAAGGTCTTGAGTTGACTATCGAAGAGATCGAATACGATCCTAACCGATCTGCTCGTATTGCACGTGTCAAAGACCAGCACGGTCTCTACCACTACATACTTGCGGACACCCAGATGACTAAAGGCAAGAAAATTGCCAGCGGTAAAGAAGCTCCTATTGAAGCATCGAACCGCATGCCACTTGCACGTATTCCTGTCGGTACTCAGATCTATGCGATCGAGATCCAGCACGGAAAAGGCGCCCAGATGGTACGCTCAGCTGGTACAAAAGCACAACTTATGGCCAAAGAGGGCGACTACGCACTTGTGAAGCTACCTTCTGGTGAAGTTCGTCGCTTCCGCCTAGAGTGTGATGCGACGATCGGTGTCGTAGGTAACGTTCAACACCAAAACGTTAAGATTGGCTCAGCTGGTCGAAACCGACGTAAGGGCAAGCGCCCAGGCGTTCGTGGTGTTGTGATGAATGCCGCAGATCACCCGCACGGTGGTGGTGACGGTGGACGACATGGTAGTGGTAAACCACCACGCACTCCATGGGGTCAACTGACACTCGGTTTCCGTACGCGACGTCGCAAGGATACAGGAAAACTAATCGTCCGCAGTCGCCATGACGCGAAGAGGAAGAGGTAATATATGAGTCGATCACTGAAGAAAGGTCCATTCGTCGACTTCAAGCTCGCTCGCAAAGTGGCAGCGCTTGGTGCAGACGATCGTACCGTTATCAAGACGTGGGCTCGCGCTAGTACTATCACACCAGAAATGGTTGGTCGCACTATTGCCGTACACAACGGCCGCGTACACGTTCCTGTGTTTGTTACGGAAAACATGGTTGGCCATAAGCTCGGTGAGTTTAGCCCAACACGCAAGTTCCGCAAACACGGTGGAAAGGACAGAAAATAATGGCTGATACACTAACAGTTCGCGCATACATCAAGGGTATCGATCTGACTCCTCGAAAAGTCAGTATCGTTGCTAGCTTGGTTCGTGGCCGTACTGTGGCAGATGCGATGGTAATCCTTGATCACACGCCTCGCCGCTCGGCTACTCCTGTGCGAAAAGCAATCGCTTCTGCGGCTGCCAACGCAACCAACAATCACGGGCTCGACGGTAAGTCTCTTGTGATTAGCACACTGAGTGTAACAGCTGGTCCACGACTAAAGCGCTTCAAACCGCACATGCGTGGTATGGCTTTGCCGTTCCAGAAGAAAACTACTCATATCTTAGTAGAGGTTTCTGGTGTCGAAAAGCCAAAGAAGAAGCCAGCAACTAAGAAGGCCGATGCAGTAGCAGAGCCAGCTAAGAAAGAAGAGGAGAAGTAAGATGGGACAAAAAGTAAACCCTATTAGCTTCCGTCTACAGGTCCACAAAAACTGGGATTCTCGCTGGTTCGCAAACAAGCGTGATTTTAGCAAGTGGCTCGCAGAAGATATTCGTATGCGAGAGCTGATCGAGAAGAAGTTCGCTTCACGCCCAACTATTCACCGTATCGAGATTGAGCGATCTGCAAATCAAGTCACTGTTACAATCCACACCGCAAAAGCTGGTGTTGTGATTGGTCGCGGCGGCGCTGGGGTGCAAGAACTCAAGACAAACCTCGAAAAGATCGCAAGCCTTCCGGTTCGCATCAATATCGAAGAAGTGAAGCGTCCTGAATTGTCTGCAAAACTCGTTGCAGAGAACATTGCACGTCAGCTCGAACGACGCATCAACTTCCGTCGTGCTACAAAGATGTCTGCACAGAACACTATCAACGCAGGCGCCAAAGGTATTCGTATCGAGGTTGCTGGTCGTCTCAATAATGCAGAGATGGCTCGCCGAGAGAAGACTATTGAAGGATCAGTACCACTACATACACTTCGCGCTGACATCGATTTTCACTCTGCACGCGCAATGTGCGCAGGTGTCGGTATCATCGGCGTAAAAGTATGGATCTACAAGGGCGAAAGGAGTGATGCATAATGTTACTCCCAAAGCGTACAAAGTTTCGTAAGACTTTCAAAGGTAAAAACGATGGTTTGGCAACTCGTGGCAACTATATCGCTTTTGGCGACTACGCACTGCAGTCGCAGTCAAACAGTGATGTTACGAGCCGTCAAATAGAGTCTGCTAGGCAGGCAATGACGCGCCACATCAAACGTGGTGGTAAGATCTGGATTCGTATCTTCCCTCATATCCCTGTGACCCGCAAACCTGTAGGTCTTAAGATGGGTATGGGTAAAGGTAACCCAGAATTCTTCGCGGCCAAAGTCAAGGCAGGTACTGTCCTGTTTGAGATGAAGGGCGTGCAAGAAGACGTAGCTCGCGAAGCAATGCGCCTCGCAGCTCACAAGCTACCCGTGAAAACTAAATTCATTAAGCGAGAAGAGGCGTAATTATGGCAAGTGCAGCACCAAAAGCTACCAAAAAAGCTAAAGAAGCCTCTGAAGTGAAGACAGCCGAAGACCTCCGCAAGGACCTCGAGTCTAAACAAATGGAAATGATAGAATCTCGCCGCGGTCTCGCAGCGGGTGAACTACAAAATCCACGCGTTATCACTGCTACTCGCAAAGCAATCGCGCGCTTGCACACTGCTATCCGAGCAGCTGAGCTAGCCGAGAAGGGAGACAAGTAATATGGCCAAGACATTGACTGGTATCGTGACATCGGATGTTCGCGACAAAACCATTACCGTCACTGTAACTAGTCGTGAAACGCACCCTATTTATGGCAAGCAGTACTCTGTGAACCGTAAGTACACCGCACACGACGAAAGCAACGAATCGAAGCTTGGTGACAAGGTTCGTATCGTTGAGACGCGCCCAATCTCAAAGACTAAGGCTTTTAAGCTTGATATCATCGAAGAGAAATCTCGTGGTGCTATTGAACTTAAAGACGATGTCGAGGAGGTTGCTGCGTAATGTTACAACAAGAATCACGCATCAAAATCACAGATAATAGTGGCGCGAAAGAGGCCCTTATCATCCGTGTACTTGGTGGTACGAGGCGTCGTTTTGCACACGTCGGTGATATCGTAGTCGTAACGATCAAAGAAGCTAATCCGGGCGGTAACGTCAAGAAGAAGACCGTTCAAAAAGCTGTGATCGTTCGCACACGCAATCAAATCAAGCGTAAAGATGGCTCGACTATTCGTTTCGACGATAATGCCGCAGTAATCATTAACGAAGATAAGAATCCAAAAGCTACCCGTATCTTTGGCCCTGTGCCACGCGAACTGCGTGACCAAGGCTACTCAAAGATCATCAGCTTGGCTCCGGAGGTACTCTAGTATGTCACGTATCATCAAGAATGACATAGTCAAACTCCTCAGCGGTGAGCACAAAGGCAAAACTGGTAAAGTCGTTGCCGTGCTTCCAAAGAAAAACGCTGTCCTCATAGAGGGCGTCGGCGTGGCTAGCCGCAAGGTAAAACCAAGTCAGCTTAACCCGCGCGGTGGCCTCAAAGACATTCACGTCCCTACGCCACTACACAAGGTAGCACTTGTTGTCGACGAAAAGTCTGCAAAGACTAGTCGTATCGGCTACAAGAAAACAGATGACGGCAAGACAGTCCGTGTTGCTCGTCAACTAAAGAACAAGGAGATCAAATAATGGCAACAGCTACAAAAGACATTGCCTACACTCCTCGCCTGAAAGCTTTGTATAACGATACAGCTAAAAAAGAACTTCAGGCCGAACTCGGACTCGCCAACGTACACCAGGTACCGAAGCTCGAGAAAATCGTAGTGAGCGTAGGACTTGGTAAGAATAAAGACGACAAACGTTACTACGAAGCAGTCAAAAATACCTTGACTAAGGTAACAGGTCAAGCGCCAATCGATCGCATGGCTAAGAAGTCTATTGCAGGATTCAAGATCCGCGCAGGTATGAACCGAATCGGCATCAATGTTACTCTCAGGGGTAACGTAATGTACGAATTCCTTGATCGTTTCGTCAATATTGCAATGCCTCGCATCCGTGACTTCCACGGAGTCGGTGCAAAAGCGTTTGACAAAGGCGGCAATTACAACGTCGGCATCAATGATCAATCTATTTTCCCGGAACTTACGTTCGACGAAACACAGTTGATCCACGGCTTGCAAGTGACATTTGTAATCGCAAACGAAGACAAAGTACATTCACGAGCATTGCTTGAGAAGTTCGGCGTACCGTTTGAGAAAGAAGGAGGACGACGTTAATGGCTAAGAAATCTAGCATCGCGCGCGACGAAAAGCGTAAGAAGATGATTAAGAAGTTCGAGGCTAAACGCACTGAACTCAAAGAGATGGGTGACCAGGAAGGTTTGCAAAAACTACCTCGTAACTCTAGTCCTACACGTTGGAAAAACCGAGATGTACTCAGTGGTCGTCCACACGCCTACATGCGCCGTTTCGGTCTCAACCGTATAAATTTCCGCGAAAAAGCATCTAAGGGTGAAATCCCTGGTGTTGTTAAGAGTAGTTGGTAAGAAGGAAGGAATAAGATATGTCTATGCAAACTACAGATCCAATCGCCGACCTTCTCACTCGCATTCGAAACGCGAAAATGGTTGGCAAAACAGAAGTTCGCGTTCCCGCGAGCAACATGAAAGAAGTGATTGCGAAACAGCTCGTTAAGAGCGGTTACCTCGCGAAAATCAAACGTGAAGCTGGCAAGCCTCGTGACACATTGGTAATTACTATCAATAAACCAGGTGAAAACAGCACCATTAGTGAGATCACTCGACTCTCAAAGCCAGGACGTCGCGTCTACGTAAAAGCAGATGAGATTCCAAAGGTAAAGAGCGGTCGTGGTATCGTGCTGGTATCAACATCAAAGGGTGTGATTCCAGGCCACGAAGCTATCAAGCAGCGTCTTGGTGGTGAGCTACTACTCAAGGTTTACTAGTAGTATGTCGGAGCAGGGTAGAAGCTCGGAAGAATTTAATGATCATAAAGAATCATTGGACTCGGCAGAGCAGCTATCACGCGATGTGGATTCTATGATCAAGAGAAATCTTGAAAATGGAATCCACCCGATAGTGCTCGCGGCAGAATTGTCGATCAAGGCAAAACAGTTAAAAGCTAGCTACGGTGCATTCAGGAATGAATTAGAGCAGCTAGATAATTAAGAAAGAGAAGTAATATGAGTCGAATCGGAAAACTACCAATCGAGATTCCATCAGGCGTGACAATCACGGTCGACTCAGATGTTATCACAGTCAAAGGCACCAAAGGTGAATTGACTGTACCGCATCTGAGCGACGTGACGGTAGCTGTCGAAGATGGCGTGGCAAAAGTCACACGCAACGATGATGAGCGTATCGCAAAAGCCCAACATGGCTTGCAGCGCGCGCTATTAAATAACGCAGTAGTCGGTGTTACTGCAGGCTTCGAGAAGAAACTCGAAGTTAACGGTGTCGGTTACCGCGTAGCAACAAGCAACAACGAGCTCGATATGAGTCTTGGCTTTAGCCACCCGGTAAAATACAAAGCACCTGCAGGTGTAAACATTACCAATGAAAAAATGACCATCACTGTAACCGGTATCGACAAACAACAAGTCGGTCAGGTCGCCGCAGAGATTCGTTCATTGAAGAAGCCTGAACCGTATAAGGGTAAAGGTATCAAATATGCTGACGAAGTTGTACTTCGCAAGGCAGGAAAGGCAGGTAAGTAATCATGGCTGATCTAGCAAAGAAAACACAGAACAAGATGCTCAGAAAAGGCCGTGTTCGTGCAAAGGTTTCTGGTACTGCCGAGCGTCCTCGTCTTACTGTCACTATCAGCAACGTACATGTAAGCGCACAGCTTATCGATGACGAAAATGGCCAAACTGTTGCAGCGGCAACTACTGTCGGCGCAAAAGTAACCGGCACGAAAGTTGAACTTGCTACAAAAATTGGTACCGATATTGCCAAGAAAGCAAAGAAAGCTAAAATAACCGCAGTCGTATTCGATCGCAACGGCCGCCAGTACGCTGGTCGCCTAAGCGCACTTGCAGACGCTGCACGTAAAGAAGGATTGGAGTTCTAGTATGGCTGAGCAAGCTACCCCAGCAGCAGCAAATACTACCCCTCGCCCAGCAGCCGGTAACCGCCAAGGCGGTGGCCGACCGCAGCGTGGTGGTCGTCGCGATGACCGACGAAATGCAGCAGACGCTGCGCCGAAAGAGTTTGAAGAAGTTGTCATCAACATTGACCGTGTAGCGCGCGTGGTAAAAGGTGGACGCCGTTTCCGCTTTAAGGCACTTGTCGTAGTGGGCAACCGCAAGGACAAAGTTGGTGTCGGCGTGTCAAAGGGACAAGACGTACAAACAGCGATCGCTAAGGCGACAGATGTTGCGAAGAAGAATCTCATCACTGTGCCTATCGCACGAGAGACAATCCCTCACGACGCTGAAGTCAAAGTAAGCGGTGCACAGGTACTCATCAAGCCAGCGGCGCCAGGTACTGGTATTATCGCTGGTGGTGTTGTACGACAAGTTATCGGTGTGACTGGTATCCGCAACATGCTTTCAAAGAGCCTCGGTTCAACCAACAAGGTGAACATCGCCTATGCAACTATCGATGCACTCAAGACGCTCGTTCCTCGAGACCAGTGGCTTAACGCTCCAAAGAAGGCAACCAAGAAGGAGACTAAATAATGACTAAGTACAACGAACTACAAGTTTCGTCTAACAAAGACAGAAAACGAGTTGGTCGCGGTATTTCGGCTGGCGGTGGTAAAACTGCTGGTCGTGGTACAAAAGGTCAAAATTCTCGTACTGGTAAAAAACTTCGCGCAATGTTCCAAGGTGGATCAGGTCCGCTTGCCCAGCGTACGCCAAAAAACCGTGGATTTAAGAGTATGAAAGCTCCTGCGCAGGTTGTATACCTTGACCACCTCAATACATTTGAGGGTAAGACTGCCGACAACGCAACGTTGTTTGAGCAAGGATACGTCGCAACACCTTTTCACACCGTGAAAGTTATTGCGCGCGGCGAGCTAACAGCCAAGGTGACACTCAAGGTGCAGGCTGCATCAAAGAGTGTGCAAGAAGCTGTTACAAAAGCTGGCGGCTCATTCGAGAAGGTACCTACGCCTTTGAAGAAATCTGCACAAGAAGCATCAAAAGAAGAGAAGTAATCGGGTAAACCTACAAAAAAGCTCCGCTAGGAGCTTTTTTGTTTGCGTGTTCAAAAGTAAGTTAGCTGAACAAATACTGATAGTTGTA
This sequence comes from Candidatus Saccharibacteria bacterium GW2011_GWC2_48_9, assembly GCA_001003725.1. Lineage (GTDB taxonomy): Bacteria > Patescibacteriota > Saccharimonadia > Saccharimonadales > Saccharimonadaceae > Mycosynbacter. The sequence continues at coordinate 78,840 of LCPR01000001.1, read as the reverse complement.
ATATACGATAGGCTCATGACCCGCCGTCTCAAGGTCTGCGAGGTATTTGCCGCCAGGACTGCAATTGATTGTGTCGATGTATTCGGGAGGGGCGGTTAAGTAAGAAGCCTGTGCAGTCGACATCGTATAGTTTAATGCGTAAGACTTTTCGAGTCCTACGTTTTCTAGCCGTGACGCAAACTTTGCGACAGCTCGGCAGGAGACTTCAGCCTCGTCAGAACTTTTTAGTGCAATATGCTCATACTCGTGTGAAGCTACCAGCGTAGCTGCAGCTGACTCTTGATCGAGTGTTCGAGTAATTTCCGCCCTCTCGATATCCTGACAAATCGCCGGGCTTAAGGTTATCACGTCCGGATAGTGTGTGTATGAGAGTAGGTGTGCAGGCATAACATAACCATTCGTGATGAGATCAGGGCCGCTCATGCTTTCATCCCCATCGCAATTTACCCTGAGGTCGTCTTCTACGAAGTTATTCATGAAAGAGCGAACATTGTCCTCAAGCTGGCTTGTTCCATCATACGCTTCGACGATGCGTTCAATCGCAGGTTGATTGGAGGCTATGGTACCGAGACCAAGTCCGAGCGTAAGGCCCACCGCTGCCACGCCAAGTCCTATAGCCATTTCCCGGGGAGGCGCTTCTTGACGACGTAGCATCATATCTGGATTAGTCATTGATAATATTATAGCATATTATATCGTTTATGGCAATACCACCGTGGTTAGGTAAGTACGTCATCTTATATTATTCATAGTGACACAACATATTTTGTAGTATAATAGTATGGAAATACGTCAGAGCGACGAACATAGAGACTGAATGTAAAGGGTAGAGATATACATATGAACTGGAAAAATATTTTCAAATCACTGAAAAATAAAGACATGCAGCAACGCATGCTGATTGTACTTGCGTTGGTGGCCGTGTACCGACTACTCGCGCACGTACCTGTACCTCTGGCTGAGCCTTCACAACTCAAAGATATCATATCGAGCTTTCTGTCATCGAGTGACTTTGGCGGATTTTTGAACTTGCTATCTGGTGGTGCATTGAGTCAGCTCTCGATTGTCCTTGTTGGTCTCGGCCCGTTCATTACTGCAAGTATCATCACGCAGCTACTCACCAAGGCTATACCTCGGCTAGAAGAACTGCATAAGGATGGTGAGACGGGTCGACGCAGGATTAACCAGTGGACGCGTATGCTTGCTCTACCTCTCGCAGTGATACAGTCTATCGCTATTATCTATGTACTTCGTCAATCGGTGCTTGCGGGTAACACGACATCACTAGGAGAAGCATCGGTTTCCGACTGGCTTGTGGCCGTCTCTGCTATGACAGCTGGCTCTATGCTCTTGATGTGGCTTGGTGAGCTGATAACTGAGCGTGGTATCGGTAACGGTATCAGTATGCTGATTTTTGCAGGTATTATTAGCCAGCTGCCAACAACGCTTTCAACGCTATGGACGTCCCTAGTGGATACGTCACAGGGTGCACTCAGTATATTCGGCTGGTTTAGCGTACCGGTCAATCCAACCATGTTCTATGTGGTACTTGCACTCTCGTCTTTCTCTTTACTCATGTTATATATACTCGTAAAAATCAACGAGGCGCAGCGTGTTGTTACTATCAACTATGCGAAGCGAGTGCAGGGTAATAGTAGCTATGGCGGTATTAAGAGCGTATTGCCTATCAAGATGATTGCGGCCGGTGTTATACCTGTAATCTTCGCCGTCGCATTCCTTAGCTTGCCAGCATTCGTTGGGCAAGTGCTTAAGTCGAGCAACAATCCAGCATATGCAGATATAGCCGACAACTTGATAAAGTGGTTTCAAGCACCAAACCCCGGGGCATTTACCGGCGACTCTATGGAAGCGTTTATCTATCCCGTGCTGTACTTCTTGCTCGTCATCATGTTTACGTACTTTTATACTGGTATCGTCTTTAACTCCAACGAGATTTCAGAAAATCTTCAAAAACAAGGTGCGTTTATAGAAGGTATTCGTCCAGGTATTCAGACAGAAAAATATCTTAATAAAGTAGTGAATCGTTTAATACTATTCGGGGCAACAGTGCTTGGTCTTATAGCCGTCACGCCGTTCGCCATAGAATACTTACTGTATAACTTTACCGGCATCACCAATGCGAACCTCGCCATTGGTGGAACAGGTCTCCTTATTATCGTCACTGTAGCGCTTGAGAGCCTACGTCAGATCAACAGCCGTGCGTTGATGGTAACATACGACGATTACAAATAAACACTAACACAGCGTACGTAGGGAGGGAAAATGGCGGCAGGACTAGAAATACGGCAGCAAAGAAACCTGCACTTAGGAAGATGGTTTACGCTTGCCGTGCTAATAGCAATTCTTGCGGTCGCTGGGTGGTTCGGTTACCGCTATTATTCTACAGGTGAGCAACCTCCAGTGCCGATACCTGCTGCGCTTGCAGCGGTAAACCCAGATGTCGACGAATCAACCATTGCGCTTGAAGATGTTCGTAAGCATGTTGTGTCGACGGAACAGCCACGCTACTTATCTATCCCGTCGCTATACATCGACGAAGCACGTGTTTTCTCTGTAGGTACAAAGGCAAACAGCGAGCTAGACACGCCGCGCAATATTCACGATGTGGGTTGGTATGAAAAATCAGCCACACCAGGGGCCCACTAGTAGCGGTGTATTCGAGCGACTAGGCGACCTGAAGAAAAACGATGAAATTATAGTTGAGCGAGGCGATGGCACAAAGTTTACGTACCTTGTGCAAGAGAAAGAAATCGTAAGCCTCGAAGATCTTAATAAGGGTGGTATGAATCGCATGACAAAATCCGCAAGCAGTACGGCCGAAGGACTCAATATCATCTCGTGTACAGGCAACTGGATTCCTGCTAAAAACACCTACGATCAAAGGGTTACAATACGAGCTGTGGCAAAAGAGTAACTTGACGTGCTCGAGCGTTTTGGTACAATAGTTATATTGAAAGGCGTACAGATTAATCGTGTACGGATTTGCTCTAAAAGCGCTTTACTCTTAGTATCTTTTGGTGTATAATCAAATATTGTAATTTATGGCGAGTCAAAAGGAAGTAATTAAGATGACAGGAAAGGTAGTCGAAGCACTGCCTGGTACTAAATTTAAGGTAGAACTTGAGAATGGCCATACAATTATCGCTCATATTAGCGGTAAGATGCGAAAGCACTATATCCGTCTAGTTCCGGGCGATAAAGTTGAAGTAGAGATGACCCCGTATGATCTCACACAGGGTAGAATCAGCTTTCGACTTCGGGATGAACCTGCACGCTCTGCGGCGTAGGTTGCCTATACGCAATAAAATTTAAGGAAGGGAGTTTTTGTAGACGCTCATGAAAGTTCGTGCGAGTGTGAAAAAAATCAGCCCAGATGACCAACTGGTACGGCGTAAAGGCCGACTTCGTGTCATCAACAAGAAAAAACCTAAGAATAAGCAAAGGCAGGGTTAAGCATGGCTCGAATTTCTGGGGTAACCATTCCCTCTGAAAAGCAAGTTCAGATCGCTTTGACGTATATATACGGCATCGGTCCGAAATTTGCATCGACCATCCTTGCGGCGGCCAACATTGAGCCGACCACTCGGGTGAAAGATCTCACCGAGGCTGAAGAACAGCGTATACGTGAAGTAGTCGATGGCGACTACACCACAGAAGGCGACCTACAGCGCTTGGTTACTAACAATATTAAGCGCCTGAAGGACGTGAACGCATACCGCGGACTCCGTCACAAGGCTGGGTTGCCAGTACGTGGCCAGCGAACCCGGACTAATGCTCGTACTCGTAAGGGTCGTGCACAGTCTGTTGGTGGCTCACAACCTAAAGCAGCAAGTAAGACCTAAAGGAAAGGAATCAGAAAGACATGGCTGAAGCTAAAACATCTGCTAGGAAAAAGCAACGTCGATCAGTTCCTGCTGGTCAATTGCACATCCAAGCAACATTCAACAACACAATCATAACGTTCACCGACAAAAAAGGTAACGTTCTTGCAGCAGCAAGTGCTGGCGCCTGCGGTTTCCGTGGAAGCAAAAAAGGCACTGCCTATGCAGCGCAAGTTGCCGCAGAAAAAGCCGCAGAGGGCGCTAAAAGCCTTCACGGAGTCGGCTTGGGCCGTGATGCAGCGATCCGTGCGATGAGCAATCTTGATATCGCTGTCGACAGCATCAAAGACGTAACGGGCGTGCCACATGGTGGCGTACGACCGAAGAAAGCGAGGAGAGCTTAATATGGCACGAGATACATCTCCTATTGTTAAGCAGTCCCGCCGAGAAGGGTACGCACTGCATCCAAAAGCGCATAAAATCATGGCTCGCAAATCTGGTATCCCAGGACAGCATGCACATGGTCGCCAAGGCAAGCCTAGTTTGTACTTGACGCAACTTCGCGAGAAGCAAAAAGTACGACGTACGTATGGATTGCTCGAAAAGCAATTTGCCCGTCTTATGCAAGAAGCATCTCGCAAAGAGGGTCTTGCTGGTGAAAATCTTCTTCAGCTCCTTGAGCGCCGCATGGACAACGCAGTATACCGCGCAGGATTCGCTTCTAGCCGTCGTGCAGCACGTCAGCTTGTCGGCCACGGACACTTTATGCTCAATGGTCGCCGAGTCGACATCCCGTCAATCCGCCTCAAAGAGGGTGACGTGATTACCGTACGACCGAAAAGCGCAAAATCTGTGTACTTCACACAGGTAAACGACGTCATTGCAAATTCAACTCAGGGTCCTCTGAGCTGGATGAAAGCAGACGAAAAGAAATTGACTATTACCGTCAGCGGAAATCCAAAGCGCGAAGAAGCGGAAGTAGATATTAACGAACAGCTCATCGTTGAGTATTACTCACGATAAGGGTAAGGAGCCTAGAAACTATGACAAAAGTTATTCACAACCCTGCACTCGCAAGCATAGATGAACACAGCAACACTAGTGCATCATTTGTGATCGAGCCATTGCACGCTGGTTACGGTAACACCCTGGGCAACAGCCTTCGCCGCGTCCTACTTTCGAGTATCTCTGGTGGTGCGATCGTATCTTTCAAGATCGAAGGCGCAACACACGAGTTTACAACTGTAAAAGGCATCAAAGAAGATGTTGTTGATATCAGCCTGAACCTGAAGAACGTACGCGTTAAGGTTCATACAGATCAACCAGTTGAACTACGACTAGAGAAAAAAGGTGCTGGTGCCGTTACTGCTGGTGATATCAAAACTACAGCCGATGTTGAGGTTATCAATCCTGAACAAATCATCTGTACTATTGACGATCCAAAAGCAAACGTAGTAATCGATTTGATTGTTGGCTCAGGCCGAGGCTATCGCACAATCGAAGAGTCAAGCGAAGGTCGTGTTCACTCAGACCACATCGCACTCGACGCAGTGTTTAGCCCTGTACTTCGTGTACGCTACAAAGTCGATGCAACACGTGTTGGCCAGGAAATTAACCTCGATAAGCTGATTGTCACTGTCGATACCGATGGTACGCTTAGCCCACGAGAAGCATTCGAAGAAGCAGCTGCTATCTTGGTAAACCAGTACACTGCGCTTGCCGGAAGCACAACTGTAGAAGCTGCACCTGCCCTTGGGCAGACTGAAGACGATGAAGCAAGTGAGCTTAACACGCCTATCGAGGAACTTAACCTCACAGCGCGCACAGCGAACGCGCTCATCAATAACGAAATCCGCACAGTACAAGATCTCGTGACCTTGACTGAGCAGGATCTTCGTGAGCTTAAAGGCTTTGGCTCAAAAGCTCTTGATGAAGTAAAAGATAAATTAGCGGAGTTAGAACTGTAATATGCACCGACATGGATACAAAGGGCGTAAGTTCGGTCGTGAGCGCGACCAACGCCGCGCACTCATGAAAGGTCTGGCGACGAGCCTTGTCGAACACGGCAAGATCGAAACTACGTTGCCAAAAGCCAAAGAATTGGTGCGTTACATAGAAAAGCTCATCACAAAAGCGAAAAAAGGCGATCTTCATAACCGTCGTCTCGTTATCGCAAAACTATCTACTAAGGCAGCAGCCTATAAGCTCGTCGACGAAATTGCTCCTCAGCTTACTGCTCGTACAAGTGGTCACGTTCGTGTTGAACGTACCCGTGTACGTGTCGGTGACGGTGCACAACTTGCGACAATCGGGTTTGTTGATGAAATCAAGCCGGTAGAGAAGGAGACTAAGTAATGGTTGTTAATGCAAAAACTTACTCCCAGAAACCTAGCGAAATCAGCCGCGAATGGTACCTTGTAGACGCGAGTGAATTGCCACTTGGTCGTCTCAGCACTATTATCGCTAAGCTACTTGTAGGTAAAAGCAAGCCTACCTATACGCCGCACATGGACGCAGGTGACTACGTGGTGGTTATCAATGCAAAGCAAGTGCCGGTAACAGGTGATAAAGAGCGACAGAAGATTTACTACCGTCACTCTGGCTTCCCTGGTGGTATCAAAGATGCACGTCTCGAAGAAGTTCGCGAGAAGTTCCCAGAGCGCATCATCGAAAGTGCAGTCAAAGGCATGCTACCAAAGAACAAACTGCAGGCAGATCGTATGAACCGCCTCCGAGTGTTCGCTGGCAGTGAACATACACACACTGCACAAACCCCAAAGAAAGTTGAGGTAAAGTAATATGGCTGATGCTACGTATTTCTACGGACTTGGTCGTCGCAAGAGCTCAACAGCTCGCGCCCGTCTTTACAAAGGTAAGGGTAATGTGACAATCAACGATAAGCCTGCTGAAGACTATCTTTCTGGTAACAAGCCGATGCTTGCAGAAATTACAGACCCTTTGGCAGTCGTAGGTAAGCAAAAAGAGTTCGATATCACTATCCGTGTAAGCGGTGGCGGATTCGCAGGACAAGTCGATGCAATCAAACTGGCTATTGCGAAAGCAATTACAGTTGGTTTCGCAGATTTGCGTCCGACACTCAAGAAGGCAGAGATGCTCAAACGCGATTCACGCGAGAAAGAGCGCAAGAAGTATGGTCTTCGCTCTGCTCGTAAGCGCGAACAGTTCTCGAAGCGCTAAGCGACTTTCTAGAAACAAAAAACCCTATCGATTTGACGGTAGGGTTTTTTGGTGTCAAACTGGAACTATATGCTACGTGAAAATCTCGTGCACAAGGTACTTGGATTGCCTCACACTCTTCACGTGGGGTTTGATAAAGCTGCAGAAGAGACGGGTTCGCCTGTGATTGTGTTCGTACACGGGCTTGCACGAACACACAAGGTCTGGGCTGCCACGTTCGATATACTACCCACGAAGTCGCGAGTAGTCGCGGTAGACTTACTCGGATTCGGAGAGTCGCCTAAGCCAGACTGGCGCAGCTACAACGCAGAGGAACAGGCGATAAGCCTGCGCGCCACACTACGCCGCCACAAGGTCACTGGAGATATTATTGTTGTCGGACACTCGCTCGGCGCATTGGTTGCCATAGAATATGCAAAAAAGTACCCTTCTCGGCTCAAGGGTTTAATCCTGTGTAGTACACCGCTATATAAGTCTGAACCCCGTTACATCTTCAACAAGTTTAAGTTGCCCGACGGTGAAACATTTTACAAAAATGCGCTTCGTAGCCTTCGCGAGAAGCCCGACTTTACCAAAAAGCTCAACTACTACGCGAGAAGAGTTAAGTTCATAGACGCAGATTTTGTAGTAGACGATAAAAACATTCGTTCGGTAGCACGCTCGATAGAGATGGCTATAGAAAATCAATCTGCATTCGAATGGCTTATCGAAACTAACGTACCTACATCGTTGGTCTACGGCAGGCTTGATCCCTATGTCATCAAGAAGTACTACAAGTCTATAGCAAAACATAATCCAAATTGTGTCGTGCACGCCATCGTAGCGGGTCACGAAGTCAATCGCAGCAGAGCATATGCGGAAGTGATTCGCAAAATAATGCTTGCCAAGTCGTGGTAGTTAGTATATTATCTTCGTATGACCGCATCAGCCACTCAGTACAAAAATTGGCGTATCCGCCTTTCTCCGGACGGCTTGTTTTGTGTTTTGAAATAGCATGCAAAAATTGAAAATATAAAAGAGGCCGCCAGTGGCCTCTTCTATAATCGTAACGCATAAGGAGAAAAGAATGCGTACCACTACAAAAACACCAGAACAATTTACCAACAAAGATGTTGACCAGCTGGCGCATCTTGCAGGCATCGGCTTTGGCCATGGCGACAGTGTTCAAATGCGAGAAGATAGTATAAGCCACATTCAGACTGCCGACATGGTTCAACTTGTACACGACAGGGGTGGGCTCATGGCTTTCTCTATGATACGAGGATGTCTTTGGCGGGCGAGCGCTTGAACTTGCAGGAAGAGTAGTTCATCCATCTGTGCAACGTCAGGGTATCGGTACGTCTATGCTTCGTGCATTAATCAATGAGTATAGCCCGGAGTACCTGACTACGTACACGAGGAATCCTGCAGTGATAAAAATGATTCAAAGAGAATCAAGTGAACTATATCCCCTCGTCGAGGAAGAGGAGCTGCGAGATATGGCTGCAGCAATGGCTCACGCAACCTATACCGACGCTGTGTACCACGAAGACAGATATGGAAATGAGGGTCTATTCATCGGAGAGGACCCTGCGAGTAAGTCGCTCGTGCCGGGAAAAGCGACACTTATGCAGCAGTTTCCAGGCCTTGTGAGTTCGCGAAATGCGCTTATACTAGCAGCAAGGGTGAGGAAGGAAAAGAAGTGAGAATTTTAATACTAGCAGCAACACATGGCAATGAGCTTCTCGGTATAAAGTTATACGAAAGACTACTCAAACAGCGCTCAGTACTGCTTGAAAGCATAGATTTTGTTATCGGTAATCCGAGAGCGTACGCAAAGAGTCTACGCTATACAGATAAAGACCTGAATCGAAGCTACGGTATCGGGGGTGATGAATATGAAGCAACCCGAGCTCGTGAGATTCAAGAATATATACACCTTACTCAGCCAGACATTGTACTTGATATGCATACGACCAATTGCGTGCAACCTAACTGCTTAATCGTTCACGATTTAAGTAGCGATATAAAAAAGAAATTCCTAAGAGCGTCGCACATAGATACGATCCTTCAGGTGCAGCCCATGGGGGACATAGCGACGGTAGGTGACAATATAATCGGTTACGAAGTGCCAAACAAAGCCATCACCCCCGCACTGCTCGCTGCAATTGCGCAAGATATACAAAATTTTATCATGCACGAACAGCCTTACCCACATAAGAAGCTTTATAAAATGCTCGGAAAAATATACAAACAAGAGATCTTGCCACAACAAGCCAAAAGCTTTGTGAACTTTCAAGAGCATGAACTTGGTTTCGTGCCAATCATGACAGGAAACAACTCGTATAAAAAACAGACAGACTATCTGGGCTTTAAGGCAAGCGTAACAGAGGAGATTATGGTATAATGAAGAACACAATGACCAAACCTGTAATACTCACTGGCCTTCGAGCGAATAACGATTTGCACATAGGCAACTACTTCGGTGCAATGCTACCTATTATTGATATGGCGAAGACTCGCTCGGCTGATTACCAGGTTAATATGTTCATACCTGACTTGCATAGTTTCACGACGCCGATTGACCACAGCGAGCTACAAGGCCAGATCATGAACAACGCGAAGCTTTACGCGGCCGCTGGATTGCCACTCGACAACGACAACATTCACTTATACCGGCAGAGCTATGTACCTGCGCATAGTGAGCTAACTTGGATTCTGGATTGCTTTACTGGGTTTGGGCAGATGTCGCGCATGACACAGTTCAAAGAGAAACGCCAAAAAGTTGAAGAGCCGGTAATATTATTATCTCAAAACGGTGAACCTCTAACTACGGAGGATGGTGAAGAAATTGATTTGAACCCAAATATCGCCTCACTAGGTCTATTTAATTATCCAGTTCTCATGGCTGCCGACATCCTGCTCTATGGTGCGAAGTATGTACCCGTCGGCGACGACCAAACACAGCACCTCGAGTTCGCACGCGATATTGCAGGGCGAATGAATCATCGCTTCGGTGAACTCTTCACTATACCCGAGCCTGTCAAAAAACAGCACGAGTTCTTCGGCAAAGACCAAGGACTTCGCATCATGGATCTTGTAGACCCTACCAAGAAGATGAGTAAGTCAGATGCGACAGGCAAAGGCGTCATCTTTCTGGGTGACGATCCGTCTATAGCTGCCAAGAAAGTCATGTCAGCCACTACCGACGACAAAGCTAGCGTACGCTATGACCCAACCAACCAGCCGGGCATTTCAAACTTGCTTGATATATTAGCACTTCTGCGGGGCAAACCCGTGCAAGAAGTAGCGGCTGCGTTTGAAGGGCTCGAACGCTACGGAGATTTTAAGAAGATTGTCGCCGACGAGTTATCGCAGTTTTTGACAGGCTTCCAGGTGCGCCTCACGAACATAGATAGCCAAGCGCTGCTCGCAAAGCTCGCAACATCTGAATCAACAATGAACAAACAGGCAAACGCGACGCTTCTAGGTGTGCAGCAAGCTGTAGGCCTCAGGCCAAGGAACTGAACTAATGAAATTTGACTCATCCGACATCATCGCGATATTGCGATTGTTTCACGAAGTAAAAGATGACGTGATGCCGCGACATATCGAACGCATCGCCAAATCTAAGCCACAGGAGCGAAACACGCTAATTCGCTTTACGTGCGGAAAGAAACAGTACGCTATACTGGTGGACAATTCTGCCGAAGACGACGAAGACTATATCCAAGAAATGGCCGAGGAATCTGGCATAGAGCATTATTACAACTTGCTACCGCTTCCGGGCGACGCAATCTTAACGACATATGCGCTGCCGTATCGTGGCAAAGAAGTGTACTTACTGCGCGATGAACCGCAGTCTGCCAGGCTTGACATTGCTATGGTGGAGCGCTTCGGCAAAGAATCTCGCAGCACCTATAAAAAACGTATTTTACGGGGTGAAGTGAGTGTCAACGGCGAAGTTGAGACCTCATCTAAATACCCTGTCAAAGAGACAGACGATATTACGATAGCGACAGTAGAAGTAGCTATCGAGAAGCCTGATATTGAAATTCTCTATGAAGACAACGATGTCCTCGTTATCAATAAGCCGGTTGGCTTGCTGACACATGCAAAAGGTGCGCTCGTAGAAGAGTATACAGCGGCAGACCTTATTAAGCCCAAGACCACCTATAAAAGCGAAACCAACCGACCAGGTATTGTTCACCGGCTCGATCGCGATACTAGTGGAGTGTTGCTGATGGTAAAAAACGACGAAGCTGCACGTAAGATTTCTCAGCAGTTTACCAATCGTACTATCAAAAAAGAATATGCAGCAGTCGTGTCGGGCGTGCCCGAGCAAGCAGTGGCAAAGATCGATTTACCAATCGGTCGCAATCCATCCCAACCAAGCACCTTTCGCGTTGACGCAGTAGGCAAGACTGCCGAAACGGTATACGAGGTTATTGAGTCAAGCGAAGCACACTCTTTAGTTGCCCTAAGACCAAAAACAGGGCGCACACACCAGCTTCGCGTACATATGGCCTATCTCGGTACGCCGATAGTGGGCGATAAAGTTTATGGCTCAGAAGCATCCGATCGCATGTACCTTCATGCCCACAAGTTAGAAGTGACACTTCCTGGTGGTATTCGAAAGGTATTTGAGGCGCCAGTTCCTGCAGAGTTCCAAGAGGCAGTGTAGGGTCGATGCTTCCGCACGCGCTTATCGTAACTGGGCAAAAAGGTGAGGATTTGCGTGCGTACGTGAAGCAGCGCATAGAGGCCAAGGACGAACTGCTTATAGTTGAACATCATTTCAACCAATCGAAGACTAGTACTGGTATTTATATCGATGACATTCGAGATATGCAATTGAATGTCCGGTCTAGTAAGCCAGGGGTACGAACAATAGTATTGATTGACGATGCCGCTAAGCTCACCGTACAGTCGCAGAATGCGCTACTGAAATTGCTCGAGCAGCCAAGGGAGCGATTACACCTAGTGCTATGCACGTACACTCCGCCGCAGCTGCTGCCTACTATACGATCTCGCTGTCAGCTTATTAGCATGCGTCCCGCCGCCAGCATAGACCTTCCCGCCGACAAAGAGGCGCGCATTCGTTTTATGGCGGGTAACATTTCTTCTGAAATGAATCGGCTCGCAAGTGATAACCACTATTTTGAACAGCGGAGCAAAACCTTTGAGCTTGCAAAGAAATTTATCTCAAGCGACGCATACCAGCGACTATGTATAGTTAAGCAAGTCGGCGACAAAAGAGAAAATGCCCTCGAGCTTATCGATGCCAGCTTGATGATGTACGATGCGCTCATGCGCTCACGTTTCGCAACAAAATTACGCAATGAAGCAGAAACGCTTCTTGCGATCGATGAAGCACTGCGGCTTAACGGAAACGTCAAACTGCAACTTATGCGTTTTGTGATACAATAATTATTGATGTTAGGACTCTTAGTACTCATTATCATTGGCCTCGCGGTGGTGTTTCACAGGCAGACAATCCACGAAGTAGCCTCTGAGACTAAAATCAAATTTGCCGATAAACTGGATCGTCTTTGGGATAAGCGCTATTAACGATACTGCGCGTCGATGAGCGTAACGCTACGGCATATAATAGGCTTGGAATACTCTATGCCAAGCAGCAGGCCTACGCCGATGCTATCGAGTGCTTTGAAATTGCCCAGAGTCTTGAGCCAAGTGCTTCGAGCCTACACAATGTCGGCTTGATATACTACGAAACAGAAAAGTACGATAAGGCAACGCTGGCCTTCGAACAAGCTATTGCAATGGAGGAGGGTGTACCGTCGCGCCATGTTGCGTACGCTAAAGTTCAAGAAAAGCTCGGGCACAAAAAGAAAGTTATCTTATCTTTGGAGCGAGCAGTTGAGCTCGACGAACGGAAAAATCCTCAGTCATTACGAATTCTTGCAGATGCATATGAGCGCGACGGCGACCAGATACGCGCCGACTTAGCACGAGATGAAGCTAAGAAACTACTTGCGCCTCATGCCGCGCCTACTGGCACACCAAAGCAAGTCAAGCAGCCTCGCAAGGTAGTAATGTAATACATAGAGATTCTTTTGCGTACGACGAATTATTATAAAATAAAATAGCGACCATGCGGTCGCAATTTTATTTGGTGCCGGAAGTAGGACTCGAACCTACGAAGCCGAAAGGCGGGAGATTTACAGTCTCCTGTGATTGCCACTACACGATTCCGGCATATGTATTCCATACACAAAGCAATGATATTCATTACCTTGTCGTGGAGCCGCTTCAGGGACTCGAACCCAGGACCTGCTGTTTACAAAACAGCTGCTCTAACCAACTGAGCTAAAGCGGCGTAACATTCACCATTTTACCGAAAACAGGGTCACTTTACAAGAGTAACATCATAGAATTGACTTATTATAATAAAAGTGTTAAATTTATGTAAAAGGAGTTATACTACATGTTTTCTACTATTTCATCAAGCGTCCGCGAATGGGGCGAAAAAACAGACTCACGCCAGAAACTTCAGCACGCATACCTTGGCGTTACATTAGTTTTGGTTTTAAGTGCGGGTATCATTGGGCTCATCAACTATGACCTAGGCCAAAAGATATTGCTTGGCGCATTTGTATGTGTGGTAGTTTTTCTCGTCAACGCAGTCGCATGGGCGCTACTACAATCATTTGTTCTTCTACGTATCGCTACTGTAGAGCCAACACGAAACAACCAGCCGACTGCGGCTACCAAAAAGCCCGTTACTCGTAAGCGCAAGTAAAGCGTACTGTTATAAAAACAGCCCTTCGCTATGAAGGGCATTTCTGTATACCATGGAGCCACCTTCGAGACTTGAACTCGAGACCCCTTCCTTACCATGGAAGTGCTCTACCACTGAGCTAAGGCGGCGCATGTATGGTAAATCATGAACAACTATACCACACAGACAACTTCTAGGCTACCTGTACCGGACCTCGCTCAGTGTGTATTGCGCCGATTTGTTACAATAGAAGTATGAGTACTTTTAGCTTAGATATAGTATCCGACTACGACAAGTCGGAGATGAACAACATGTTCATGCAGACAGAAAAAGAAATAGCCAGTCGCTATGATTTCAAAGGCACACCCGCCGGTATAGAGTGGATGGGTGCCCGAGAGGGAATTAAAGTGATTGGAGCAAATGAGTGGCAGATAGATGCGGTGCTCGATATTATTCGCAAGAAACTCGCCGCACGCGAAGTAAGTAGTAAGGTTCTCGACCTTACGAAAGATATTCACGAATCGAATATGCGAGCTACCAAAGAAGTTCCTTTCAAAAAAGGTCTCACACAGGAGAACGCCAAGTTCATTGCAAAGAGTATTCGCGACGAGTTTAAAAAAGCCAAGCCGGTTATTCAGGGAGAAGAACTGCGCGTTACGAGCGCAAGTAAAGATGAACTGCAGTCTGTCATGGCACATGTACGTCAGTTAGAGGTGGATGTGCCGCTGCAATTTGTCAACTTTCGCTAGATCGCTTGCTAATCAGTGGTGATTTTGCTATAATCTTACTTTGAAAGTCTTATCAAATCCCTCGTGGATAATCTAATAAGGAAGTTGAAGTGGCAAAGAAGAATACAAAGCGCAAGCTGATCGGCCTCGTGAGTGACTTGTCTGGTCACCGCACGTACTATACGGTCAAAAATACCCAGAACACCCCAGACAAACTAGTGCTTAAAAAGTACGATCCAGTTGCTCGTAAACATGCAACGTACACCGAAACCAAGAAAAACCTCGGTCGTAACGAGATCAAGAAGCGAAAAAGCTAAACAACATAACCCCGCGAACACCGCGGGGTTATTTGTTGCGTGTCTCTAGTGCCGTAGCCAGCGCACACGAAAAGCGCACTTGTGTATCTATGGACTTTTCTGTCGGTTCTGTTTGCTCGAGATTGTACACAAACAAGCTATTGTCTATAACTTCGTATATGTATTGATGTTGCTGCATAGCGCTAATGCATTTTGCCACCTCTTCGCTCGCAAAATACAGTGACTTTGCAAAATACGTAGGGAGCGAGAGTATGGTGTGCGTGTCCTTAAAGCGCGGAGAAAATCCGTCATGGGGGGCATAGGGGGCATGCCTATGGTGCGAATACAGTTTTAGTATAGAATCGAACCAATCTCTAACCAGTAGGCTAGGTACGATAAAGAAGTGGCTGAATGGGTGTAGCGTATGGAGATCAACTTCGGTAATTACCACACGCCCAATAGGTGTTTCGCGGTGCAGGGATATAAAATCGTGATGCAGAAAAGTGCCTATGCAGTGGTCAGTGTCTTTATGCGTATGAGATGCTGTAAAGCCGCGTACGAGGTGATACTCGACGCTATGCTGCTTGACACCACCCATGTACATGACCTGTGATTTTTTGGCAAATTGCTTAAAGGCGAGCGATATTCGGTCTTTCTGACGGAGTGTTAAAAGAGGGGTTCCGAGCATACTATTCCTCAGGCTCCGTAATCATATCGAGAATCGTCGCTAAAAACTCGGCATGACTCCATGTTAACGGTGCTACGGAAAGAAGTTCACCGGTAACTGGATTGACCTGCTCGGCAAGTACGCCAGTATTGAGCGCGTGCGACTGTACCCATTCTAGGATCTTATGCGCCGTCTGGTCATCTCCCGCTTCTACACAGTACTGCGCGAGCCATAAAGATGAGATAAACCATGAATTCCCCTGGCCGGAGTGTTCGTTTCGCAAATAATTATCACCCTCATACCGTGGCAATCCATAGCTTCCTTCGTGCGTAGGAAAAGCATCTAGCAGGGATTGCAGGGCACTCTGCAGCTCAGTTTCTTTTGCTGGAAACAGCCCAAACATAAACGCGCCGAATACGCTTGAGGCATCTATGCGCTCATCGTACGTGATACTGCGTCCATCGGCTAAAATACCTTTGTAAAATGATTTGCGACTTTTATTGTAGAGATGCTTGTGCGCAGCTTCGTATATATCATCGGCCGCAAGACGCCATGCTACGGCATTGTCTGCGTCGCCAGCCGCTTCTGCAAGGTCGCCCGCCGCAAGTAACGCCGCGTAGACCACAGAAGTAGTGTACGTAGTAGTGAGAAACACTTCTTCCCACAGGTCGTACGAAGGTCTAGGTAGTCCTGTAGAAGAGTCGATAAAATCAGCCATAAACATAGCCATTGGTTTCACCATGGACGCGTAAAAATCTTCTAGTAGTTTTTCGTCTTTGTGCATGCCGTAATACTGCGCGAAGACAAATAGTACGAGCGCTGTTTCGTCTTCTTGAATAGGCGGCGCAACAATGTCGCCGTGTACATATGGATGCCAGCTCGAACCAAGAGCTCCGTCGGCACGGAATTTATGCATTAGATATCCTGAAGGATGCTGCACTCGTCGGCAGAATTCGAAGAATCGCAGAGGCTCCTCTGTATAGCCGAGCCTGATAAGCGGCCACAGTACATACGCACCGTCTCGTGGCCAACAGTACGCATAAGCATCTCTCCAATAATTGAGCATGCCGGAATCTGTGCTTGCCATCACTGCACCACGCTTATCAATTTGAGATTTGATAATCATTAAGCTGTGCAAGAAATCGTCGCGGTACTTGACCTCCATGCGGTCTGTCACCTGGTGCGCAGGCTCGAGCCACTTATGCCACCAGTCCAATGTACTATGCATGTAATGATCGACGCCTTTTTCTTGAATAGATTTGTTAACCTGCAAGGCATCTCGCATAGAAGTGCCTGCAGCAATCCAGTAGTGCACCCGTCCAGAACCGTGAGGCTCTAGCTGCAACGTAAATCGCAGCGCACTATCAACTCGTCCATGTTCGACGTTGCTCATACATAGCTCGCCATCTTCGGCATCGCGCCAAGTACCCTCTTTGCCTTCGATGCCGAATATGCCAACGGCATGCTGGTCGAACGGCATATCGTCGAACATACCTGACACGACAAACACACGCTTACCACGGTAATGCATGATAGCGTTACTGTCTGGCAGATATTGCGCTGTATCTGTGTTGCTCCTCGAGTCACCTATAGCGAAAGCCTGGTGCGTGAAGAGGCGAATCTCTCGAGGCGTGTCCACAGAGTTAACTACATGAATATTGCGTAAAAATGCGTTCATATGTGCGTCCACAGCATCATCAAACTCTATGACAACTCCTAGGCGCTGGTTTACTGCGGTGATGTGACCTACGAGGCCTTTATGTGGATAGGAAAAGCTCGTCTGCCAATCCTCGGCATTGTTATCAAGCCAGCTAAGCTCGCCATCGACCCACACACCTACATGGTGTCGCAGATCTTTGCCTGCAGAATGGTTCTCTAGACCTACATACGGGTAATAGAAATCGTGGACAAGGCCAAAATTATTAATACCCACGTGAAGCTCTCCGTTACTAAGGACGATTGGCCGAGCCATTGCTACAATCCTTTTCGATGCTGCATTACACGCCAGCGGATATCTCGTATGACGTTCATGTACGATAAGAACGCATCGTACGGAGAATCGTACGGACTAAAATATGCATGAATATTGCCGTCTTCATGCCATTTTGTTGCCATGTAATAGAAATGATCGGACGTGAGCAATTTGCGCCAATCTGCGATCAAATCGGCATCTTCGGTTTGAATAATTTCATGCTCAAGATCATAGACATGCCGCAATGCTTCCTTCTGAAGCTCGTTACCATTCCATGCGCTTAGGTCGCGCTCTGCGTCTGCCCACGTAATTGTCTGTGGCATACTGACTGTGTCGACAGGCTCATGAGCCTCTACTGCCTGAGATATGGTCGAGAACGCGCCGTGCGAAACGCTCCACTCTTTGACAAAGTCGGCAAAGAACTGGAATATGCCAGTTGATTCCCATTGGTGTTCTCCAAAAGTTTCAAAATCCATAAACAGATTAATGATTGACCCGGAATCATCTGATGAATGCAGCCAGTCTATATACTTGCCAGCTGTAAGTGGCCACTCAGCCCATCTTTGGTCGCTGAAGCGAAACGCCAGATCATCACTCAGTCGATAGTTCTTGAGCATAAGGGCAAGTGTATCGCTACCGGCCGCTCTATATACATGGTTCGGGCTCCTCCAATCAAGAGCAGTATCCCATCCTTCTGCCAAGATTGTTTTATATCCACGACCCGCAGCCCAACTTGCTAATTCGTCGTTGTACGCAAGCTCTGTGTTGCGAAAAACAAGAGGTATAACACCAAACGTCTTAAAGATAGCCTCTCTATGAAGTGCGACTTGCGTCTCAAATTCGCTTTTACTATGAAAAAATGCGAGCGAATGATGGTACGTTTCCGAAAGAAGTTCAACACGACCCGACGCGACCATGCGTTGCACAGACTCAATAATATCTGGAGCCCACTGCGCGGCTTGCTCGAGAAATACTCCAGTAATGCTAAGCGAGAATCGAAAGTCTGGTTGTTCATACATCAACTTCTCAAGCAGTTCCGTCATGGGACGATATGATTTTTCGGCAACACGCTCAAATACTGCTTTATTATTTTTGTCGGACTCTCCCTCATCGTTAAAATAGACGTGGTCATGCGCTGTATCAAAAATGGTATAGCGCTTCACCCGGTACGGCTGATGCAACTGAAAATACAGTACTATTGATTTATTGTTCATGCGGCTACCTTATTTGATGTCAAGCTATAGTGTGTCATACACTGTTCGGCGATATCGTTCCAAGACAGATTGGCATACTCATCTTGCACGTTGCGCTTCATCGCTCGTAACATAGCTGGTGACGTTGCGAGGCCGATTATCTGATCCGCCAGTAGGTCTGTATCCCAATAGTCGAACCTGAAGATACTATTTAGCACTTCGCCTACACCAGACTGTTTGCTAATAACAAGCGCATTGTCATGATGTGCAGCTTCGAGCGCAGTCAATCCAAACGGCTCGCTCACAGAACTCATAACGAATACGTCTGCAACAGAGTACGCATCTCGCCACTTCTTACCGCGCACAAATCCGGTGAAGAGTACTTTATCGCTTATGCCAAGGTGTGCCGCGAGGTGGACGAGCTCATCACGCTGCTCACCGTCACCTGCGAAAAGAAACACTACTTTATCGTATTGGTCGAGTACTTTTGCTGCTGCATGCATCAGATGTGATAAACCTTTTTGAACCGTGAAACGAGTGATCGTAGCCACAACAGTGTAGCCTTCTTCCTTCAAACTTTCTAGGTAGCGATAGGTAAGTGCATCGTAATTATATGTATCATCGAATGAGGCAGGGTCGAAACCGTTATACACAACCTCAACTTTGTCGGCTGGTATACCGTAGCGGTGGACAATGATACTTTTTGTAATACTGCTCACGGCAAAGATTCTATCTGCCATTAATAGGGCAGTTTGTTCTATTTCATGAACTATAGGATTGCCGCTAAACTCACCGGAACGATCAAATTCTGTGGCATGTACGTGCACGATAAGGGGTACGCCTGTTAGTTCTTTTGCACGAACACCCGCTTCCATTGTCAGCCAGTCGTGAGCGTGCACCACATCAACATCGTTATGTATAATGAAATTTTCTATATAAGATACATAGTTACGTTGAAGGTCGCGTATATTTTTTGACCCGCCAGGTATATCTGGTAATTCCCTGGAGGTGACTGCTTTGCTACTGTCGTACACGCCCAGACCGTTGCGCTCGTCTGGTGTCATAGCGGTGACGGCATGAATTTTCATGAAGTCGATATCGGGATGTTCGGCGGTATAAGGGACAATAAAATCAATTTTCGCACCCTGAATGGCAAGTGACTTCGATAGGTGGTAGCACGCTACACCCAAACCGCCGCTGTTGTGTGGTGGAAGCTCCCACCCGAGCATCAATATATTCATAATGTGTGTACAGCGATCACTACCCGCTTACCATCCTTTTTTACCACGTTTGTCTCTATTGTACGACAGCGGTTATGGTTTTCGCAACCTACAAATTATCGATTTTTGTTGTATGGGAGGCAACAGCTGCATCTGCCATAGCCTTAGACATAATTTGGCGATATCCATCATACATATGGCGCTCGTGAATAAGTTTTCCCAACCAGCCTGTTACGTACACGCCCATATACTCGGCGTACGCCCAATCGTCACCGACAGGCACAGTAAGCGGGGAGTGCTTCGCGCGATATGGCACATAGGAATTCGTCGTAGCTTTACGCACCAGGTGGTCTGCAAGGAATACCGCCATGCCGTACGCCCCTTTCACCTGGCCAGAGCCACGTATAGCAACATTATCGCCAAGTACATAGATATTGCGATATGCTTCTAAATACGGATTAACCTGCACATGACCTGAAGCACTTACATCGAAATACTGAGGGTGCTTAGCATAAAACACGTTGTTGCGCACGCCAGTCGTCCATATAACTGTTTCGGTGGGTATTTTTTTATTACCTACGGTGATCTGCTCCGAGTCTAGCGCGTGTACTGAGCAGTTTTTCAAGATGCTCACGCCGAGAGAAGCAAGTCTACGCTCGACATGATAGCTTGCTTGCAAGGAAGCATTCGGGAGTAGTCTTGACTCAGATTCCACTAACGTAATACGAACTTTAGCTTTTTTTGCCACATACAGCGCGGCAAGTTGCTCTATATACTGCTTGAGTGCACCGGCTAGTTCAACTCCTGTCAGACCGCCTCCGACAATGACATAATTGCGGTCTACATGATGGTCGCGTGCGAGCGTTTCGTGTAGATGGTCGTGAAAGCGGGTGATTTGTTCCATATTGCGCACGCTGTACGTGTGATCTGCTGCGTGCTTAATGCCACCGTAGTCTATCTCGGAACCGAGAGCCATCACGAGATTGTCGTAGTGATAATCCTTACTCCGACAAACAGCTAGATTGCGTTCTGGGTCGAGCGACTTTAGTGTGTCGTGGACGACAGTGACTTCTGGATGGGCGGCAAATATCTCATCGAGTGGAATCATGGACTCACGTGGGTCGTGTCCGGTAGCAGTAGAATAGAGAGATGCGTGATGAAGAAAATAAGGGCGCTCAGATATAAGCGTTATTTTGCCTGCCTGGTACCGGCTAAGCTCAAGTGCTGTCTTGATACCGGCGAAGCCCCCGCCGATAATTACTGTATGCATACTATGTTGGCCTCGCTCATTCATTGATCATAACAGAAAGCATAGCCGTAATAAACCTGATATAATGAAGGCAATATGTCATTATCAAAATCCGTCCAGCTACATCAAGAAAAAGTTATTCTGGCCGTTGCAGGCATTGTCATACTAGCCGTCATAGCAACAGTGACGTACTTTAATGTCATTAAACAGGAGCAAGAAAAAACTAAGCTACCGGACACAGCCGCACTTAGTGTCAAGCTTGGCTCGAACGACGCGCCGCAAAAAATGGTAGTCTATACCGACCCAGTCTGCGACAAGTGTGCAGAATACCATGAAGAAACACTCAAGCAAGTCTATGACAACTACGTCAAGACAGATGCCTTGCAGCTGGAGATCCGTCCGCTCAGCATCGTCACCGAGCAGTCTGCGTCACTAACCGAACTATTGATGTGTGGGAACGAACAGAATAAATACTGGCAGACAACTGATTTTGTCTACGATGCACTTACGCGTAAAAATAACCAAACCATGCAGATCAACGCTGCAACATTCTTTATCGATTTCCCCGCGGCAGAGATATCCGAGATAGTTGGCCTCGACGAAACACAACTTTCATCTTGTCTCGACGCCAATCGCTATCAAGAAAAGATCACACAAGCAGATCAAGCCGCATACAGCGTGAATGTCTATAGCACTCCAACAACGTTTATCGGAGATCGTGAACCGATTCGAGGCATGTCTATTTACCCGTTTGTCGAGAGTCTCATCAAGATAGAAGGCTAGTTTTCCGGCCGCGACACGAGAGGGAAATCGTCCTCACTGCTCGCATTGTTGCGCGCTCGCGTATCGACCTTGCTATCCCCTGCAGATTGACGCAGCGCATAGAACACTAGCGTACCGATAACCCGAGGCTGTATACGCTCACGAATCATTGCGGCGTATTCAGATGGCAGCTCGCCGGGGTTAGCATGGCGCACAGGTCCGTCAATCACAGCATACGGGTTGCCGTATTGCTCGACAGCATCGATGAAATTTTTTTCACTTGCGTCTATATCTACCACCCGATCATTGTCAGCATGCTGGGCACGTGTATACACGATAACTGGCAGTGCAATATCACCTGGCCGCAGTTCGCTCAGTATCTCTAAATTGCGGCGGTAATCTGTAGTGACGATGAAATCCGCCTGATGTTTAATTAAACTACCGCTTGCCGTATCGGGTTCATCGAGTTTAGCACTGACATCCTTCACTTCTTTTTGCAGATTTTCTAGGTCGAAAAGATACTTAACGCCATTTATAGAGAAGGTGGAGATATCGTACAACCTAAAGCCCTGGTGATCTACTATTTCGAGCGCGGTCATGTAGCGGTCGCTCCGCGCTATCACTTCGGTTATCAATCTGCCGCGCTCATAGTACACAAAGTCTTCATGCACCGATAGAAGTGCGTTCATGATGTCGATACCCTCGCTACTTCTTTGCGTAAGACTCCCTTCTCCTATAGGCGAGCTGTTGAGTACGATAGACACTATGTGCAATTCTGGTTCGTGTTGGTATATGTGAGTTGCGATATCAAGTGCAATCGGACCTCCCGCGCTATATCCATCTAGCGATATATATCGCAAGTCGTCTTGCTCCGCCTGGTCAACTATTTGCTGCGCCATATCGGCAGTATCGAGATCTTTATTGCTGTATTCAAGCGCATACACGCTACCGACATCTTGGTGCGAGCGCAAGGTTTCCGCTGTCTCGGTGGGGTTCTTCGTGCCGAGGCCAGTTAGCACGAAAGTTGCATGATGTGAATATAGCGCACTTTCGTTGTCGCTGCCGTATACCTCGTGTATGCTCGCGCGATCGTCACGCACAGCAGCTTTTCCGGCCTCAATCCCCGAGTGAACATCTTCGTACACATGCCCTATACCTATAGCCGTTGCCGCAATGGCCGACATGCCTATAGAACGTAGCGCCTTGTTGAACCTAGGTTCGTGAGCTCGATGATAGTGAAGGATTTCGTGAGTTAGCGGCTCATCTTGCGCTACAGGGTAGGGCTCGATAGCTGGCCCATGACCGACAGACTCCAGTGAATCTTGTTGAGAACGGCGTTTTTTGATACGCATAGACTGCGTACGATTGTATATCATTTGTGATATAGAGACAACTCGCTCGTGCATCGAGGCATAGGATAGTTACCGTGTTTACTGCCCAGTATGTTTGCTCGTCTATAGAAAAATGACCATCACACGATGGTCATTTTTCTATGGCAGGGGTAGAGGGACTCGAACCCGCGACACCAGGTTTTGGAGACCTGTGCTCTAGCCAACTGAGCTATACCCCTTTAACTCGTATAACTATATCAAGCAAGCGGTAAAATGTAAATTATCTACCGCACCCTGTCTTCGCACGATACGCCACAATCTGCTATACTTATCTGTATGAAATCATTAAGCTTGTCGACACCTCATGTAGTCTTTATTATCGGCACGCCAGGGGCAGGTAAAACATACTTTGCAAGTAAATTTGCTGACATGTTCAGTGCACCTTTTGTTGAGTCAGACAAATTACGTGCAGCAATTGCCACACCACCTACATATTCCCCTGAAGAACAGCATGTAGTAGAGTATCTGTCGTGGCTACAAATAAGCGAACTCCTGAAAACCAAAAAAACATTTATTGTTGAAGGCGGTACCGAAGCCAAAGTCGATAGACAAAACCTCGCTAAGCTTGCTACACGACGCTCTTCCGATCTAAGCCAAGTCGCGTTAACCGCGCAAAAGAGCTTATCTTGCCAGAAGATCGCTACGATCACCTTGTCCGCAGATTTACTGCACCAGGAGAGAGCGAGAAGGCAGTCGTCATCAGCGGCAAGCACACATTTGCCTCGCAAGCACGGACTGTGTTGCGGCGCCTGGCACAGCCAAATCGACCCGCCGACGTCCAGCTGCAGGTGCCCGACCGCAGAACTATCAAAGGTAATTCTATTAAAATATCATAGACCCTGATACACATGGCCAGTCTCATCGATGAAGAATTTGGTGAAATAACCATTCGCACTAGCCATCGCTCTCGTCATATACGGCTGTCGGTTGCGCCAGATGGTAGCTTACGGGCATCGATGCCAGTGTTCGCTACTAGCCGAAGTCTCAAAAAACTTATCAATACGTCGCGCGAAGACATTCGCGGCATGCTACACACCCAGGCGCCCAAAGTTCACTACGAAGACGGCATGCGCATCGGCAAGAGCCACTCTCTGATAGTCACGCCGGGTGGAAAATTACAGGTGAAACGTCAAGACTTAAAAATAATGCTGTCGCTACCAAACGAGCTTACTGTAAACGACATGGCAGTTCAAACGGAAATACGAAGCGCAATGCAGGCCGCACTGCGTGTTGAAGCCAAACATTATTTACCAAGAAGGCTTGCTACGCTCGCACGTAGCGCTGATTGCCACTACGAAAAGGTTCGCTTCTCTCATGCAAGTACAAGATGGGGGAGCTGCAGCTCAAACGGTACGATTAGCCTCAATATTGCACTCATGCAGTTACCATTTCAATTGATAGATTATGTGCTAGTACATGAACTTTGCCACACAAAGCAAATGAATCATAGCCAGGATTTTTGGCATCTTGTTGAGGCAGAAGACCCCGACTACAAAGCGCACAGACGCACGCTCAAGCAATACAATCCTACAATTTGAAACGCTTACGCTAAGTAGGGTATACTAAGAGCAACTATGAGCAGGAAGCACCCTAACAAACACGTACTACGCACCGGCATGTGGCTACGTGTCGCCTGTGTGGTATTCACCCTGCTATTTATTTTCCAAGGCTATTTAGTGATGGTCGAGGTATTACCCCAAGCAAAATATATGGGAGATAGTATATTTTACTTGCTCGCTGCCTGCGGAGCTCTACTTTCGCTCTATAGTGTAATCTCACGCAACGACACGAGGGGCGTATTACTGGCGCGAACTATCGGTCTAGAGTTGGTCGCCATAGGGTTAATTCTTACTTCTATAGGATTTGGCTCGCTACTCAGTCTCGCCTTGATACTGTTGCTCTACGAGGCCTATCGAGTCTACAAAACCAAAGGGCTGTTACTCAGTGCCACTATTTTAATCCTCGGCATTATCTTGGATATCTATAGAACGATAGAACTGAGGCTGCCGCAAACTGCTGACATTATCATTGTTGTGCTCGCCCTGATATCAATCACTCTCGTTGCGTCCGCACTCATGCGCTTACAGAGCGCCAGGCAGGCAGTCCTCGAAAAGAGCAAGGCGCAAGCCGAACTAGAACGCTACCGCGTATCGACCCTCATGAACAACCTTGCGCAGGGAGTACTAAGCGTCGACAGCCACGGTATTGTGCGCATGTATAATGCTGCTGCGCTCGGCATACTTGACACAAACGGTTCTCTCAATGGACACCACATAGATGAAGTCTTTAAGACCCGTGATGAACATGGCAAGCGAATGCATATTTTCTCCCTTATGAAGCGCAACAAATATACTCATGTATACGACGATATATACTACCACTACGCCGACGAAGTAGTGCGCCTTGAAGTGTCTGTGACTCCAATTCGAGTGGGCAAGCGACATAGCCGACTAGATATAGATCAAGGGTTCATGCTGATTTTACGAGACATTACCAAACAAAAGAATCTTGACGAGGAGCGAGACGAATTCATCAGCGTGGTGAGTCACGAACTGAGAACACCGCTTACGATTGCCGAAGGTACGCTCAGCAATATCGATGTCATGTACGACAAAGGCCTCGCATCACCGGCACGCATACGACCATCTTTACAAGCTGCACACGAACAGATCGTCTTTTTATCAAAAATGGTAAATGATCTAAGCACACTCTCGCGCGCAGAGCGAGGTGTTGCTGATGGCTCTGAATTAATTGACCTGAATGAACTCCTGACCGGGCTTTACACAGAGTATTCTCCAAGTGCCCACCACGCCAAGATAGCGCTTGATTTAGACATTCCTCATCAACTTGGTCACGTTAACGTAAGCCGTCTGTACCTTACAGAGCTCCTGCAAAACTTCATCACAAATGCTATTAAGTACACAAAAGAAGGCAGTGTCAAAATCAAAGCCACCAAAGCGAAGGGTGTAGTGAATATCTCGGTCGTTGATACTGGCATAGGCATTAGCAAGGCAGATAGAGAAAAGGTATTCGACAAGTTCTATCGCAGCGAAGATTACCGCACTAGAGAAACACGGGGCACTGGTCTAGGCCTCTACGTAGCCATGAAGCTTGCCCGCAAGCTCGATACACACATTGAGCTTAAGAGTCGCCTCAACCATGGGTCGACATTTAGTATCGAACTCGCATCTGCTACCCCTGCTGATCCAGCGAAGTAATTGAACGGCCCTTCCAGGTGACCGTGTGTGTTTCGTAACGGATCATACTGACCAATGTGAGCCATGCATCACCAAGCAATACCAGCGGCCACAACCACATGCCAAGTAGCGCGCCTTTTTTCCAAACAAACTGCAGGTACATCAAATAACTCATAGAGCCAAGCGCATACAGCACAACAGCTAGCAATACGCCAGACGGCAGATAGCACAAAGCTAACAGCGGACTAAGTGCCGCCGTACTTTTCAATAGAGACGCTCCGATTGAACGCACTATGGACCGACTAAGCGACGGGTATCGTAGGCGAATTGCCGTCTCTATCTGAGAACTCATCTTTTTCTCATACGTCACCCCCAGCAAATGAGTACTCGTAAGGAATTTATAATCACCGCCGGCATAATAGTGCGCAGCAATCGTCACTTCGGGCTCTACATCTGTTCGTATGGTCTTGAAACCTTCGAAGTCAGCAAGCAGCTTCTTGCGGCGCACCATCCACGCGTTGCTCGTGACAACCGGCCTGCTTGTACGATGAAACACTATGTGCCAGTAGTAGCGCAGCGGTGCGAGTAGTACGCTGGCCCGCCAAAGGTCACTGCGCTGTGGCAATACCGATATCATCGATGACTGCTCGGCTTCTGCGTAGGCAACCATTTGACTGATAGAGTACGGGGAAATAATCGTATCGACATCAAGAAAAAGCACATATGTGCCGCTAGCCTGCGCTGCGAGGGATTGAAGCGCAAAGTTCTTACCGAGCCATCCACTCGGTGGAGTTGAACCTGCAATAAATCTTACGCCATCATGCGCGAATGCCCGAATGAGATTTGAGGTGTTGTCGACAGACTCGTCGTCCAATACTATAATTTCAAGTTTTGGATACGTACTCGACAACACTGCTTCAAGACACCTTGTCATTGCATGACGCTCATTACGTGCAGGTATACAGACGCTTACACTTGGCATGTCGCGCAACATCGACGGCGCACTTATCATTTGCCGCTTTTGAAAGCGAGCCATCAGTAGGCGTAGGCGCACAAGCGTGGCTATCTCGCCCGCGGCAACAAGTGCACAAAGCACTGAAACGCTGAGAGTTATCATGCTTACGATTGTAGCATGGCTTGACTCAGTTATTGTTCGGCGCTATACTAGTCTTGACAGTCTGCAGCAAGCAGGCTTTTAATTTTGGGAGAAATGCGTTGGCAGACAAGAAGAAGTCATCGACTACAAAAGTGACGACACGTGTCGTTGCAAAAACCGATGAAAAGAAAAAATCTGTGAAAAAAGATGCGCCGAAACTGGCAGCAGCAAAACCGCAAAAGCAGAAAAAGCAACGCGATAACTATTTTATTGGCGCGTGGCGAGAACTGCGACAAGTTCGCTGGCCAGACCGAAAAGCTACCTGGGGTCTCACCATGGCAGTCATCGTGTATTCGGTATTCTTCTTCGTGCTCGTGATATTACTCGATGCAGTGTTTAAATATTTATTTGATTTTCTAGTAGAAGGGTAAACGATAATGGTACGAAAACGATACGATTCAACCAAACAATGGTACGCAATACACACATATAGTGGCTACGAAGATAAGGTGTCAGAGAGCATTCGTCAGCGCATCAATGCAGTCGACATGGCAGATAAAATCTTCGACGTCATGGTGCCGAAAGAAAAGCAAATTGAGATCAAAAACGGCAAGCGCAAAGTTGTTGATCGCAAAATCTTCCAAGGTTATGTACTAGTAGAAATGAAATTGACAGAGGAGACGTGGTATATTGTGCGCAATACGCCAGGTGTCACAGGATTTGTCGGCAGCGGCACAGACCCTACGCCTGTCTCCGACTCTGAAATTCGCAAAATTAAAAAGCGAATGGGCGTCGAAGAACCAAAACATCAGATCGATTTTTCAGAAGGAGAAGTGGTATCTATCACTGATGGTCCGTTCAAGGGATTTGATGGCGCTATCAGTGAGATCGATTACCAAAAAGGTAAGCTCAAAGTCATGGTCAGTATGTTCGGCCGCGACACTCCTGTAGAGCTCGATGCGCTGCAAGTCAAAAAAGTTTAGCGCAAGTAGTAGATATCGTTAATATACGCTGCGTTCGTGAAGTTTCATGAACGCAGCTATTTTATACTGCACTACAAACGAGAGTGAACTTATCGCACACGCACCGAGTGTAATAAGGAATGGAACGTTGGTGAGCGGCGCAGACTGCGGGCTGTACAGAGAGATCAAGGATGCGAAAAAGACAATCGCCACACATGCCTGCTTGGTGAGATGGACGCTTTGGAGCGTCGGCTTCCAGATTGTTTGTCGCAAAATCCAGCGAGGTATACCACGTGATACATAGCCAAGCCAGTACGGGAGAAGTGTCAAGAAGACGGCTACCACTGCGAACGAAACTACAGAAACCACCACACCAAGCCACTCGGCAGTAGCGCCCGTCGAACCTACTATCGGCCCGCTTACTGGGTTCGCATTGTACATCACGGCTTCTCCATTAAGTACGACGTATTGTAATACGGAAAATGAAAGTAAGAATAACGTAAGTACCCATGCGAAATGCAAACCGTAGTAGCCCATGCCTCCAATGAAATTAACGATCATAACCCGCGCCGGTGGAAGCTTGTGAATCCTGCTCATGTTTATCAGTATAGCGCAGGTTGCCACAATGGAATATTTTTGGTATACTAATTTCGTTACGCACTCTGGTATTACTAGAGTAAAAGAAGGAAAAAATACTATGGCAAAGAAAATTATTGGAAATCTCAAACTACGCATTCCGGCTGGTCGCGCGACCGCAGGACCTCCTGTTGGCTCAACGCTGGGTCAGTGGGGCTTGAACATGATGGATTTCATCAACCCGTTCAACGATGCAACCAAAGACCTTATGGGCAAAGATGTTATCGTACACATGCAAGTGTTCGAAGATCGTACGTTTGCGTGGAAAAGTCTTGGTCAACCTGTTGACGATGCAATTCGCGAAAAAATTGGCATCAAAAAAGGCAGTGGCAAACCGCATGCTGAAAAAGTAGGCTCAATTACTCGAGCTCAGCTCGCAGAAATTGCCGAAGCAAAGAAAGATTTGCTCAACGCGATTGACGAAGAAGGACGCATTAAAACCATCGCGGGTACAGCTCGTAGTATGGGTGTCGAAGTCGTAGAATAAATTGCACGATCTAAATTAAAAACAGCCTGTAGTTACTATGGGCTGTTTTTAGATTAGCTCAACATTAACCGCCACTGCAGTGGTTGAACATTAGCAGGAATTCTGCTATAGTTATATTCGTAATATCAATGCTGGGAGGCCATAAAAAGCCGCTTGCACCACAGAAAGGATCAATAGTTATGGCTAAAAAAGCTGAACTACTAGAAAAAGCTGCCGAGCTAAAGCTCGAGGTAACTGAGAAAAACACAATCGCCGAGATAGAAGCAGCGATTGCATCGGCAGAGCAGCACGAAGTTAAAGACGACGCACCAGCGAAAGCCGGCAAGCGTAGCACTAAAGCTATCGCAGAGGCTGAAGAAAAGGCTGAAAAAGAAGCTCGCAAAGAAGCTGGCGACACATCACCTGTAGACCCTGAAGCCGAAGAGCACAAGAAAAAAGGTCCAGTACCTGTTGCACGTCCGCGCATCGAACGCCGGGGCAAAAAATACCAAGAAGTAGCTAAGAAAGTCGAAGCAAACAAAGTACACACTCTCGCAGAGGCATTGTCACTTGCTACTGAAACAAATCCTACGAAATTCGACGCATCTGTCGAGGTGCACGTACGACTTGGTGTTGACCCTCGCCAAGCAGACCAAAATGTTCGCGCTACCGTAAGCCTTCCTCACGGTACGGGTAAAAAGATTCGCGTCGCAGTATTCGCACCCGAGTCTGAGCATGCCGCAGCCAAAAAAGCTGGTGCAGACGTAGTCGGAGATGATGATTTCGCCAAGCAGCTCGATAAGCAAGAACTCAACTTTGATATCCTCGTGGCTACTCCTCAGTACATGCCAAAGCTAGGTAAGTACGCACGACTACTTGGTCCACGTGGCCTCATGCCAAATCCAAAGAGCGGAACAGTTGCAGCAGACGTTGCCAAAGCCGTGACTGAAGCGAAGGCTGGTAAGGTTGAATACCGCGTCGACAAGCAAGCAATCGTCCACCTCAGCATCGGTAAAGTATCGTTTGGCGCTGATAAGCTTGCAGATAACGCAAAAGCATTCTTCGATAGTTTGACGAGCCAAAAGCCTTCAAGCATCAAAAGTGCGTATGTTAAAAGTGTCAGCATCTCAACTTCACAGGGTCCTGGAATAAAGGTAGAAACAAACAACTAATAGTTGCAAGATCTCCTTTGCAAAAACCCACGCAAGCACGCGTGGGTTTCTGTTTAGCGCAAGCCGTGTCATACTATATAGAGCGAAACGACCTATAAGGAGGAGTATGGCAAACACAACACCCGCTCAGCGTGCAGCCGAGTATTATCCTACTGTCAGTGCAGTCATAGTACATGGCAAGAAAGTACTACTGCGACGAGATGAACAACATTACACATGGTTAAGCCCTAGTACACACATCGGTGTCGACGAAACGCCGCTCGATGCACTACTACGGCTAGTGAAACTTGAAACTGGCTTACGTGAGCAGAATCTCACGGATCTACCCACCTACCAAGATAATATAGCGCTTGAGCGTGATGAGACAGAAGGCACCACACAGACTATGCCGTTTGATGTAGATATTCACCGAGAAGGTCGTGGCAATCATTTCCATGTCGACTCTTCGTACATATTTATAAGCAACACCGACGAACTAACCCCCGAAGCCGATAAACCACCAGAGTTACGATGGTTCGACGCCGAGGAGCTTGGAGATTTGGTGCTCACTACGAAAATTACAATGAGTCGCGCCTTATACGCACTCAATCATCATACCAAGAACGATCCGAGTGCATAGTATCTATTTTCATTCACGATAACAATCCGGAGGAACAATGAAACAATATCTAGATTTGCTGCAAGATGTACAAGCAAATGGTACGGTCAAAGGCGACCGTACGGGAACAGGCACGAAAAGCGTATTCGGCAGACAGCTACGGTTCGACCTTAGTGAAGGATTTCCAGCAGTCACCACAAAAAAGCTGTACATGAAAGCAGTCGTTCATGAGTTGCTATGGATGCTCAAAGGAGCCACAAATATTCAATATCTCGTGCAAAACGATGTCAAGATATGGAATGAGTGGGCGTATCAGATATACCTCGAAAATATGGGCTTGAGTGATAAGATTGAGCGCTATTCAGAAGAATGGACACGCGAGCTGGAGCGCTTTGTCCAAAATATCAAGAACGATGATGAATTTACGCTCAAATGGGGTGAACTCGGGCCTATCTATGGTAAGCAATGGAGGCGCTGGACGGGGCCGGGCGGTGAAGATATCGATCAGATTGCAAATGCCATCAATCTCATCAAACACGACCCGACTTCGCGTCGCATCATAGTCTCTGGCTGGAATGTCGGGGAGATACAAGAACTTATTGATAGTCACGACCATGCGCCTCCATCTTGCCACACGCTGTTTCAGTTTATGGTCATCGACGGCAAATTATCGTGTCAGCTATACCAGCGCAGCGCCGACCTTTTCTTGGGCGTACCATTTAATATAGCTTCGTATGCGCTTTTAACTATGATGATCGCACAGGTTACCGGACTCAAAGTCGGAGAGTTTATCCATACATTTGGCGATGCCCACATATACCTTAACCACATGAACCAAGTGGACGAGCAACTTTCACGCGAACCTCGACCACTCCCAACTATGACTATCAATCCAGCTATTAAAGATATCGACGATTTTACGTACGACGATTTTACGCTCGAAAATTACAACCCGCACCCGCCGATCAAAGCACAAATCGCCGTATAGGAGTACTACGTCTTCGCCTTAGCGTCTTTCGTAGACCACAAAGTCAAATGGATACGCATTCTCTGCGTCACTGTCATGGTGTTCGCGCGATACCTCTTGCCATGAGCCATCGAGAATCGGAAAAAACACATCACCTTCATCGAATATTGTATGTATTTCTGTTGCCAGTATTCTATCTACCGATGCAAGCGCTAGTTCATATATCTGAGATCCACCAAACACAACCGCGTTGCGGTCTGGCAAAATTTTCGCGTAGGCCCCTTCAAGAGAAGCTACGACCTCAATGCCAGGAGCACTGAATGGATGGTGAGCTACGACGATATTCTGCCTGTTCGGCAATGCTCGGCCTATCGAATCGTATGTCTTACGGCCCATAATAATTGCATGACCGGTCGTAAGCTCCCGCACTCGACGCATATCCGCTTTCATCACACCTGCCCACGGCAGGGAGCCGTGCGCGCCAATGGCACGATTTTGATCGTAGGCGACGAGAATATATTTCATCTTATCATCTTACCAAAGATCGTCCATATGCTACAATCGATGGTAGAGAAAAGTGAGGGAGCAGCTCATAAGAGCGCAAGTAAAGTTATGAGTGTATACAGCAATACTGAGATAAAAACAGCTATTCAAAATGGTGCAATCGTGAGTGTACCGTTCAACGAAGCACATGTGTCCGAAGCAAGTCTAGACTTTACGCTTGGTCATTATTTTTACAAGCAAGAATATCGATCGGAAAAAAAAGGTATCTACAACCCGTTCGACCAAGATGAGGTTATGCGATACTTCAAGGGCCCACTTGAAGCAATGCCTCACAAGGATTGGTGTGAAAAATATGGACTGGAGCTATTCAGAAATATACCCGAAGACCACCCAATCATAGTACTAAAACCTGGTGAAAGAATTCTCGCTCATACGCACGAGTTTGTCGGTATCCGCACCCACGGTGGTGCGTGCGAAGTTAAAAGTCGTAGCAGCTGGGGCCGCAATGGGGTTGCTGTCTGTTTCGATGCTGGCTGGGTTGATCCAGGCTACATAAATCGCATTACGCTTGAGATATATAATCTCAACATGCACGAGTCGGTTGTACTGCCGGTCGGCGAGCGTATTGGGCAGCTTATATTTCATAAAACGGGTCCAGTCGAGGGAGACTATAGCAATGGCCGCGGGGGCATGAGTGGCAAGTATCAGCACACCAGCGACCTAGATGAGCTAATACGCACCTGGAAGCCCGAGGACATGCTGCCACGCGCCTATAAAGATACGCGTAAGAAGACAGAGACGATAAAGGGCCTTGCAGACGGAATAAAGTAAGTGAGCGGGAAATTTATCGTTATCGAAGGCAGTGACGGATCGGGCAAAGGTACACAATTTGCGCTCATCGCCGACAAACTGCAGCAAACCGGGCACAACATCGCGCTATATGACTTTCCGCAGTACTCGCAATCTTCGTCGTATTTCGCAAAGGAGTACCTCAACGGTCAGTACGGCGACGCAGACACGCTTGGCGCGTACGGTCCGTCATTATTTTTTTCACTCGATAGGTTTCAAGCTTCGCGGTCAATCGCAAAAGACTTAGCGGAAGGGAAAGTAGTACTATCCAACCGTTTCACAGGGTCAAACATGGCGCATCAAGGCCAGAAAATCCATGACCCCGCCGAAAGATCGCGTTACTATCAGTGGCTTCACGAAATAGAGTTTACTCACCTAAAAATCCCGAAGCCAGATCTCAATGTAGTACTTATCGTGCCTGCGATACATGCTCAGAAGTTGGTTGACAAAAAAGGTAGTCGAAATTACACAGACAAAGAAAGAGATGTTCACGAAGCAGACATAGGCCACCTGGAGCGAGCAGTCGGCGCATATGAAGCTCTTTGCGAGCAGTTTCCGCTTGAGTTCATTCGTATCGATTGTTACGAGAATAATAAAATACTAGCCATCCCAGAAGTCACGAGACGCATATGGAGTCGGATTGAACAGCAAATACCATAGAATCTTACTATCCCTAGAAGCGGTAGATTACTGATGTTTTGATGGACGCAGATACTGCATAATAGTAAGCGGCTGAATGTCGTACAAAACCCCGCCAATCATCCTGGGATTGCGGTGAGCAACGGGCTCCTTGCCTAGCGGCAATATTAAATTACTTTGTTTTGTGACAACATCAAAACGCGTTGACCCTAGGCCGATTGTTGCACTGATCCATTTTGAGGATATAAGAGTGTCGTTTTGTTCTACTATTCGGTGTTCAGATTCGTCAGGTGGCACTAGCTCAATATTCCAATCAGGATGTGCAGTCTGCAGGGCCGCGAGCTCGCGCAGAAGGTGCTGTGCATTATCGTTTGCGAGGCCGAGGTCGCACGGACACGTCGTCTTTGCAATCTCCAGTGAGCCAATTTCTGGCAGCAGATTTAGCATCTCCACTTGTTGCCCTATGTTTGCCGTGCCGGCTCTTAGATCGAGTACAGCTTCTAGCGTAGATGTATCAATTGTCGATGGAACAGTACCGTATTCTATTTCTACGTTGATGCGGTCTTCTAGTATTCGCCGAAGAATATTCATATTTGTTCGACTTTTTTCAATACGCCGCTCAGCTACAAGCGCGATTTCGTCACCAATAACTTGCTGTATACCCGGAGAAAGCGCCTGAAGCTCCTCTCCGGCCATAACAGAGTCAAGAAACATCCTATTGACGCGGCCAAACGAAAGGCCGCTAATTGTCAGCTGATCCGAGTCTAACGGAGTAGCAGTGAAGTGATTATCAGTCCTGTCAAATGCGCCCGCACGAGCAATGGGTGCATCAAGAGCCGTCATGATGTTGTTCGACTGTTCGGATAGATCGCGTTCGCCCGTTCCTGTGGTGTCTTGAACCGTGTATCTAATTTCCGGGGTAACTAATCCGGGTTGTTTCATAGTATTACTATATCATACTTCATTGACTATATCAAGCTTAGCAGCGAAGACTGTTGACATTTTTACGCGGATTCTATATACTTTTCATAGACATTACCAGAGACAGTAGCAGCCGAGGGCAACCAACGCTTAATCCGCTACCGAGGAGTGAAACAAACATTCATTCATTTGTAAGTCTTTGGTAGTGCGAGAACCCGAGACTTATTTTATTTCTCGGCAACTCACATTACCGACCTTTGACAATCCGGCCGATACTTAGAAACAATCAAAGAAAGGATTTTTATGGCTATTACACGCGATAAAAAACAAGCTTTGGTTGCCGATTTTAGCGAACTACTCGCAACATCGAAAATGACAGTGTTTGCAAAGTACAAAGATCTCAGCGTTGCTGATCTCCAAGAACTTCGCCGCTCTGCACGAGAAAAAGGCATCGTGATCCGTGTGATCAAGAACCGCCTTGTGCGCGTGGCATTGTCTGAAAACGATGTCTATAAAGAAACCGATACTTCGGCACTTACCGGTCAGTTGCTATACGCAACGTGCGACAGTGACGAAGTAGCGCCAGCGCAGGTGTTGAATGATTTTGCAAAAACTCATCCTGCACTTGCATTCGCTGGTGCGTTTGCCAACGACGGCACAACATTGTCTGTCGACGAAGTGACGGCTCTTGCGAGTCTGCCAAGTCGCGAACAAATGGTGGCGCAAGTTGTTGCACAACTTCTTTCACCAGTGCACGATGTTACGAACGCACTTTCTGGCAATCTTCATGCGCTACTCGATGGCGTAGAAGCCAAAGCAACAAGTTAAATTTAGTTATACAAGGAGTCAATTATGGCTGATGTTAAAAAACTCGCTGAAGAGCTTACAAAGCTCACAGTACTCGAGGTAAACGACCTCAAAAACGTACTCAAAGATGAATACGGAATCGAACCAGCTGCCGCTGCTGTAGCAGTAGCAGGCCCAGCTGCAGGTCCTGCAGTTGAAGAAGACGCTAAGTCTGAATTTACTGTGCAACTAGCAGACGCTGGTGCACAGAAAGTCGCTGTTATCAAGGCTGTTAAAGAGATCACTGGTCTCGGCCTTGGCGAAGCAAAGGCTCTCGTTGACGGCGCACCAAGCGCAATCAAAGAGAAAGTTTCTAAGGACGACGCAGAAGCTGCGAAGAAACAGCTCGAAGAAGCTGGCGCAACAGTCGAACTCGTTTAGTTTACACTCATCGGCCGTGATTTGATAAGGACAAAAATACCACTTGCATTTGCGGGTGGTATTTTATTGGCTATGCATAGGTAGATATTCTCTTAACATACAAGTAAAGCAAAGAGCAATAGCAAAATTCACAACGATATTGGCTCTACCCCAGTTTTGATTGTGGAAATGATCGAGAAACTTGACAATATACGCCCAGCTACGCTATATATAGGGGTGATAGTATAAAAACACAGACAAGGAACTGCGAGAAAAATATGTCTGAACTACCAGAAAAACAAGTCAAACGACTGAAATCCTTGATTCAAGATGCAGAGACTAACTTGGCCGCCGCGAAGGAGCTATTGATTAGTATTCTGGGCGAAGATGACACTATTGTCACCCCGCGAAACAGCCAAGAAGATGTTACGGGTAAAGTTGTAGAGGGCGTCTTTGACGGCCAACTCATGATTGGTCCAGATGGGAAAAACTACCCAGTACCAGCAAACTACGCGAGTAAGTCTAAGCTAGTCGAAGGTGACATGTTAAAACTTACCATTACCGACGATGGCGGATTTGTCTATAAGCAAATTGGCCCGGCAGCACGTCGACAGATCATCGGTACACTCGTGCAGCATGACGGCGCATATTACGTGGAAGCAAATGCAAAAGAGTACCGTATTCTGCTCGCAAGCGTTACGTACTTCCGTATAAGCATGGGGGACCAAGTCACGATCATCATCCCCGAAGACAACCCAGATGCTACCTGGGCAGCCGTAGAAGCCGCCTTGTAAACATATCGGAGTCTTCATGACTATCACCAGTATCAAAGTGTGCTGGTGATTTTTGTATATAAGAAAAGTTGTAGTTCTCACATTCAATCAGCCACACCAAGGGTATATGCGCTACAATAGAAGAAGATATGAGGAAGCCGCATGGCGCAAGCGCTATATAGAAAGTACAGGAGCAAATCGCTCGATGAAATTGTCGGTCAACGTCACGTTACCGATGTACTTAAACGTGCGCTCGACGCCGACAGCATTTCGCACGCTTATTTACTCACAGGGCCGCGCGGAGTAGGCAAGACGTCTATCGCACGTATCTTGGCACACGAAATTAACAAACTCCCATATACCGATGAGTCTGAGCACCTTGATATCATTGAAATTGATGCAGCAAGTAACAATGGCGTAGATGATGTGCGAGAGCTACGCAGTAAAGCGCTCGTTGCTCCGACGCAAGCTGCCAAAAAGATCTATATCATAGACGAAGTGCACATGCTATCAAAACCAGCGTTCAATGCGCTATTAAAGATCCTCGAGGAGCCACCAGCTCACGTGGTGTTTATACTCGCAACAACAGACCTCGATAAACTACCTGACACTATAGTCAGTCGCACGCAGCGGTATCATTTCAGAGTGATACCCGAAGATGCTGTTATCGCGCATCTCAGTAACATTGCGAAGACCGAGAATATACACATAGAGGAAGCAGCCCTGCGTGTTATCGCA
Source organism: Candidatus Saccharibacteria bacterium GW2011_GWC2_48_9 (assembly GCA_001003725.1). Taxonomy (GTDB): domain Bacteria; phylum Patescibacteriota; class Saccharimonadia; order Saccharimonadales; family Saccharimonadaceae; genus Mycosynbacter. Next base: position 40,877 of record LCPR01000001.1, on the reverse strand, counting down.
CGGCGAGGCGAAGGAAGCCTGCGAGACAGTGTGAGCTTACTTGATCAAGCGCAGCATATCCAAAAAACAGGAGAAGTCTTAACCGCAAATGATCTAGAAGTTTCACTTGGACTGGCGACTTCCGAAGAATTAGCAGAACTCACTACGCAACTAGAACATCGCGACGCGCAGACAATCATACATGCTATACAAACTATTCAGGCACGTGGCGTCAGTGCAACGACACTCTCATCGCAGCTACTACATGACTTGACACTATTACTCCCGAGTCATCCCGAGTTCGTACATGTACTTGGCGGCCTCATGGAAATTCCAAAATCTACACACCCCGAAACAAAAATGCTCGTTACTCTACTTTCACAGGTAGTAGATAAACCCAAGTATGCCGCGCAAGCTACACATGTCGAAAGAAAGCAAGCTATCGTCGCGACACCTGTCAAGCGACAGAAAACTTCGCCCGCTCGCTCAGCATCCATCGAGATGTCACCCGCACAGCCAAAACCAGCAGCCCTGGCCGCTTTACCCGACACTACCAGTGAGCCAAGTCAAGCGGCTACTCCTGCCAGTCCTGCCGATCTGTCAAAGTTCAACTGGCAAGCTGTGCTCGACTATAGCCAAGAGCATCATTCGGCACTATATGCCATCCTATCAAAGTGCACCCCTGACATACAAAGTGACAAAGTAGTGCTATATGCTGGTAGAAAGTTTAACAAAACAAAGCTTGATGACACAAAATACCGTCCGCTACTTGGACAGATATTCGAAGCAGTTGGATGCGGTAGCGGCATAGAAGTGGAAGTGCTTGGCATGACAGCACCGCCCAAAGATAGTCAGGCGGCGCGCGTAGCTGCTATGATGGGGGGAGGAGAAGAGGTCAATGTCGAATAAAAAAATCAGCGCGCGCATACCACCGCAAAACGTCGATGCAGAAAAAAGCCTGCTCGGCGCTGTTTTGATTGACGAAGAAGTACTACCAGATGTATCTGAATCGGTAAAACCTGTTGATTTTTACGAAAAACCGCACGAAATGATTTTTGACGCCATGATGCGGCTATACGAACGACATAAACCGGTTGACTTATTAACATTAACAGATGAGTTAAAGCGCAAAGATCAACTCGAGGCAAGTGGTGGCTCAGCATATCTGTCGGAACTCACGAACTACGTCCCTACGTCAGCGCACGCCGAGGCGTATGCAGATCTCGTATCGCAAAAAGCGGTACGACGAAGGCTTATTCATGCCAGTAGCGAAATTACCGAGCTTGGATACGACGAGGAGTACGAAACGCAAGAGCTTCTTAGCAAAGCCGAAGCGGAACTTTTTAGCGTCAGCGATAAGTCGCTCAAGCAAGACTTGGTGAGTATAGAAAATGTACTAACCGAAAGTTTCGACCGCATGGAAGAACTTCATCGTAATAAAGGAGCCCTTCGCGGCATCAAAACAGGTTACCGTGACCTCGACAATATGACAGCTGGTCTGCAGCGCAGCGATCTCATCATCTTGGCAGCACGACCAGCCATGGGTAAAACCACTCTCGTAACAAACCTTGCTTACAACGTAGCAACAATCGAACAGAAAGCCGTACTTTTTTTCAGCCTAGAGATGAGCAAGGAGCAGCTGGTGGACCGTATGCTAGCCGATGCATCTGGAGTTGACGCGTGGAATATTCGCACGGGAAACCTCAGCGACGAGGACTTTTCTAAGCTCAGCGATGCGATGGGCGAAATGGCCGAAGCACCTATCTACATCGATGACAAGCCAGGCCTCAGCGTACTAGAAATGCGCACAAAAGCTCGTCGTATAGCACATGAACAGCAGCTAGGCCTGATCATCGTCGACTACCTGCAGCTTATGCAAGGCAGTGGCCGTCACGACGGAAACCGAGTGCAAGAGGTGAGTGAGATATCACGTGGCCTTAAGCTGGTCGCCCGAGAACTCAATGTCCCTGTTATCGCACTAAGTCAGCTCAGTCGTAGCGTCGAAAGTCGAACTCCACCAATACCACAGCTATCAGACCTACGTGAATCCGGAAGTATCGAGCAAGATGCCGACATTGTGTCCTTTATTTATCGTCCCGGATACTATGAGCCAGATAATCCTGATGTGCAGAATATTACTGACCTGATTATAGCGAAACATCGTAATGGGCCTGTAGGAAAAGTCCAGCTGTTCTTCCACCCAGAGCGCCTGAGGTTTATGTCCCTCGACAAACATCACGATTAGCGGGTATAATAAAATCTGTTTATGACAAAAAATTCTGTTAAAAAATACACACTGTATCGGTTGCGATTCTGGATAGGCTATGGCTTTCTTGCAGTGCTTGTGTTGGGTGTTTTAACATTTGCTTCACTATACGTCCCTGGTGGTCTCACCGATATGGAAAATAGCTCCGTGGTAAAAAGTGACAGCCTACAGCTCAGTAACCCATCGAGCTTTCTAGTCACAGATATGCCGTACCATGGTCTTCAAAAATTTTCGATAGAATTGCTCGGTCTGAGTAGTTTTAGCGCCAAGCTGCCTTCTGTTATTATCGGCTTTCTATCTGCGGTGGCGTTGGTATTTGTGCTGGCGAGACGCTTTTCGCAAACCACGAGTATCATCACCGCGGGTATTATAATTGTGTCTTCTTTGTTTATCTCGCTTGCCACAACTGCAACGCCGGCCATCATGGCAGTGTTTTGGCCTGTCATACTTTTACTTGCATTGACGTACGGTGTTCATAGGCAAGGTGTCAAACCCAGTTCGGTGTGCGCAGCCGGGTTCGTAGGCGCACTCAGTCTGTTTACGCCGTTTAGTATCTACGTCATACTTGCGCTCATTATCGGCAGCTTATTGCACCCCCACGCTCGGTACCTCATCCGCAAAACGTCTAATGGCGCATTAGCCACAGCATCTCTCTTGATATTTATAAGCATGGCAGTGGTAGCATACGCATCATACCAAAGCCTCTCACTTGCTTCGGAACTATTGTACCGCTCCGATAGTTTCTCGCTCGATATCACTACCAACCTATCACTAGTTGCAATGCAAATTGTCGACTTCTCTTCATCGTCAACGGCATCTACCGGCATGTTGGCCCCTGTATTTGGACTAAGTAGTCTCGCCTTTGTGATAATAGGCTGCTACCAAATGTACAAGTGGCGCCACGCTGCACTTTACTACATTACGTTCACTTGGCTTTTACTCACTACAGCTGTTATCGTATTTAACCCATCGGCGGTATATCTATTAGTTGTACCATTCGCGCTGTTAGTGGCGAGTGGGGTGCGCTGCGTACTCAACTATTGGTACAGATTATTTCCTCGCAACCCGTACGCTCGCATATTTGCACTCATACCAGTTACCACGCTCTTCGCCTGCATAATACTTTCTAGCACTGTGCAATTCTTCTATGCATTTCATTATTATGCTCCATTAGCAAATCGTTCGAGGGACGATCTGCGGCTCGTGAAAGAAGAATTACAAAAATCACCAGATTCTTCGCTTGTAGTGAATAGTAGTGAAGATGATATATATCGGATCTTCCTCAGCACAAACAATCTAAACCCTTCAGTTACTACCGTTGATTCCGCTTCTCAGCAAATTCGTCTCAAAGAAGGACAGCGCGCAATTGTCACAAAATCAGCAGCATCAAAGCTCGTCGGCACACCAGAATACGTTGTAGCCGACACTGCGCTTCATAGAGATTCCGACAGGCTCTATATCTACAAAAGATAGGCGATATGGCGTATACTATATAGGAAGTAATACAGAGGAGGAGAATACTGATATGGCGTTTGACCAAATGAAGATGATTAACGACCTGCGCAAAGCGCAAAAAGAACTCAAGAAGCAGCAGATCGTTGCTGTAGCTGGCGGAGACGACGATGACCCGGCAGTAGAGGTAACTATCAACGGCGAGTTGAAGATTGAAAATATCAGCATTAATCCTGAGTATGTCGATCTAAAAGACATTGAAGAACTCGAAGCGTGGCTTGAAGCAGCAATTCGGGATGGAATGGCAAAGGCCCAAGAAGTGGCAGCAGAAAAGATGAAGCCTCTCATGGGCGGCATGAACTTGCCAGGCATGTAATCTAGTCATGCCCCAGCTATTACCTCAGGCCCTTTTGACCGTTATTGATGAGCTTGGCAAATTACCAGGTGTTGGTGCGCGTACCGCCGAGAGGTACGCGTATCACTTGCTTCGTGCAAACGATGCATCAAACCGCAAGCTAGCACAAGCCGTCACCCAGCTACATACTGGCGTAAAGTCCTGCCCTAAGACGTTCGCCCTCATCGATGCAAGCGAGAGCGTATCGCCGCTATATAGCAACCCTTCGCGCGAGAGAAAGCTTGTTGCTGTCGTGGAAGAGCCACTCGATATTATAGCGCTAGAGCGCACAGGACAGTTCAACGGCACCTATCACGTACTAGGCGGCGCAATCAGCCCGATAGATGGCGTTGGCCCGGAGCAACTGCACATACCAGAGCTACTACACCGTATCAAAGATGATGAGGTGGAAGAGATTATTATCGCCACCAATGCAAGTGTAGAAGGGGAGTCAACAGCGCTCTTTCTCCAGCGGCAAATTGAGCAGCATGGCCTATCTGTAAAAATGAGCAGACTCGCACGTGGCCTGCCTGTAGGTGTTGATTTAGAGTATGCAGATCAAATTACCCTCAGCCACGCGCTCGAGGGCCGACGACTTCTGTAATCAAACTGAAAGTCAACGACCCCTCACGAATTAACGTAAGGGGTCGTAGATTGACTAGCTGTAGCGCTGCATTTGCGCCCTTGCTCGTGCAGACTTGCGTTCAACGCGTCGACGCAGCTTTCGCTCAGCCTTCCACTCCCTGAGGAGATGACGACGAAACTTCGATTCCTCGTCGCAAAGTCTGCGAACAAGCTTGGCAAGCTCAATCATGAGCGCCAAAATCATCGTCGAGACTCCACAGACTACGTACATCAGCAAGATCAGCTCCGCGGCTCGCGACATCCAAGGATGCTCGTCTCCGAGCAGCAATGCTCCGCTGGCAGCTCCGAAGAGCATTACACCGAATAGGTACGTGAGTACTAAAAAGACTGTCGCAGAGCTGAAGAGCCGGTTGATGATCCGGTTAATCCGATAGTAGTTCCTGACGCTGTTCATATTCATGTGCAGTGCCTTTCGGTGTCAGTGTTCAACAGGTTGGACAATGTCAATCTACAGACCATAAGGTTATAATTAATTGTAATAACAAGTTTTATTATTTTTGTCAATGTTTTAGAAACCTCTTACCTCTGTTACAATTAGACATAATGTTCGAATTAGCTATACAACTTATATCTCACGCAAAAAAAATTATTGTTATTCAAGCCGAAAACCCAGACGGAGACAGCCTCGGTAGCTCTCTGGCGCTCGAAGAAATATTAGGCGACCTTGGCAAAGAAGTTGTAATGTATTGTCCTGTTGAGATACCTAAGTACATGCGCTACATCCGGGGCTGGGACCGGGTTGTAACCACGTTCGACGCTTCCACCGATCTCGCTATCGTAGTTGACACTACCGCAGATGTGCTGATGACGAAAGTCCTTGAATCTACCGGAGTTCGCCATTTTCTCGAAACACATGATGTACTTGTCATCGACCACCACACAGAGGCTGAGCCAAACCTTAGCTTCAGTCACACGCTCTTAATCGAGGAAGCGCCTGCGGCAAGTCAAGTGATCTATCATTTGGCAAAAGAAGCTGGCTGGAGCATTAATGCAGATGCCGCAGAAGGTATGATGGTTGCGCTGCAATCCGACACGCTTGGACTCACTACCCCCAATGTACAGCCAGAATCTTTTCACGTTGCAGCCGAGTTAACCGCTCTCGGCGCCAAGGTCTCACAAATAGAAGAGCGCCGTCGTGAATTTATGAAAAAACCGCAGAATATTCTCGAATACAAAGGTCGGCTCATAGGCCGCATCGAATATTACTGCGATGGTAAACTTGCGTTAGTTCGTATACCATTTGATGAAATTCAGGAATATAGCGACGCATACAACCCTAGCGTGCTAGTACTCGACGAAATGCGACTTGTGGTTGGCGTGGAAATAGCCGTGGCGCTCAAAACCTACCCAGACGGTAAGCTTACCGGGAAGCTTCGCAGCAACACACCGATCAGTGCAAGTGTCGCTGGCTATTTTGGCGGCGGCGGACACAAATATGCCGCAGGATTTCGTGTGTATGAATCGCAAGATCAGGTGGTGAGGGAGCTCATAGAAGCCACCGACAAAGCGCTCTCGTCTGATACAATATAGTACATGAGCAGTTTACAGTTTTATAATACCCGCACACGCACGACCGAAAAATTTATTCCACAGCACGAAGGTGCGGTAAAGCTATACACCTGCGGACCAACCGTTTACGACCACCTTACAGTAGGCAACTGGACAGCGTATATCTACTGGGATGTACTAGTTCGTCTGCTTGAGGCAAATAATTACACCGTTCACCGCGTTATGAATATTACCGACGTTGGTCACCTGGTGAGCGACGCCGATGACGGCGAAGACAAACTAGAAAAAGGTGCACGTCGTGAAGGCAAAACCGCGTGGGACGTCGCGAAATTCTACGGCGACGATTTTTTGCGTGGCATGGAACGCCTCAATTTGAAAAAGCCAGAATACATCACCAAAGCTACCGATTACATTCCTCAGCAACTCGAGCTTGTACATACACTGCAGCAACGAGGCTACACCTACCAGATTGACGACGGGATTTACTTTGATACCAGTAAGTTTTCTACCTACGCAGATTTTGCGCACCTTGATGTCGATGCACAAAAGGCTGGTGCGCGAGTTGAGTTCAACCAAGAAAAGCGAAACGCTAGTGATTTTGCGTTATGGAAGTTTACGCCACCAGGCGAAACGCGCGATATGGAATGGCACACCCCCGAGAACCTACTAACTGAGCCTAAAGAGTCTCGTAAAGGCTTTCCAGGCTGGCATCTTGAATGCTCCGCTATGGCCATGGACTTACTCGGACACACGCTCGACATTCACACCGGCGGCATCGATCATATACCCGTACATCACACAAACGAGATTGCACAAAGCGAAGCGGCGACAGGCGAACGATTTAGCAACTATTGGCTGCATAACAATCACTTAAAGGTAGACGGTACAAAAATCAGCAAGAGTCTGGGCAACGGCTACACGCTCGACGACTTAGAAGCAAAGGGTTACTCGCCCGAAGCCCTGCGAATGTTTGTATTACAAAGTAGTTATCAAACCGAAGGAAACTTCACGTTCGAAAATCTCGAAGCTGCAAAGCGAAGACTGCATAACTGGCGCCGGGCAGCTGTACTGCGTCATCAGATCCACGAAACACTCAGGCCAGCGGCTGATACCATGCGTACGCCATCGTACGCTGCCATAGGTGCACTCGTTGAAACGCTTAACGACAATATGAATACACCAGAAGCTCTTGCTCATATAGACAAGGTCCTCGGCAACATACTCGTGGCGTCACCTGCTACAATCGACAGATTGGCGCTCATAGAGTTTATCGAAAAAATCGATTCAGTACTAGGGTTTAACCTCATGGCAACCACAGCTGATATATCAGATAGTCAGAAACAAACTATTCTTGAGCGACGGAGAGCTCGCGACGACAAAGACTGGAAACGTTCAGATGAGTTACGCGACGCACTGCTGGCCGATGGTATTCAGGTACGAGACAACGCCGAAGCATCAAGCTGGGAATACGTAGAGTAGAAGCTACGCTTCTTCTTGGATCTTTTTAACAAATTTGTGCAGTGGCTTTTGTGATTTTTTGCGTGACGCCCTTGCGCGCTCAAAGTGATCTTCAACAAATACCTTTACGAATCCTGCAATAGGAATCGAGATAATACCACCGGCTAGACCAAATACGTATAGTCCTATGGTCACCGCAACCAACACTGCGAGAGCAGAAAGCTCGACTGTTTTCGATTGTATAGTAGGGGAGATGAAATTGTTTTCTATCTGTTGGTAGATGATGAAGAATGCTGCAAATACAATCGCCGCCGTTACGTCGTTAAAAGCAAGTAGTATCGTAATCAAGATACCGGCAATCGTTGCACCAAACATGGGAATAAGTGAGAATACAAACGCAATGGCGAGGGTAGGTAGTGCGAGATTCATCGGAATGTTCGGGAAGATGAAATGCAGCGCAAAAACCACCAAGCCAGCAGTCAATGCTCCTATGCCAGACACCGCTAGCTGGCCAGTCACATAGCCAGCTACCACTAAATGCATACGATGCAGTAGCTTCTGGTGATATTTCATACGTTCTTCATCTTTGTACACACCCCAAAGACGACGCAGCCAGTTTGGCCCTTCAACAAGCATCAAAAACGCCAACACCAGCATAAGTAGTAGTGCTGCGAAGAAGTTAAACAACGAACTCACGCTAGATATCAATGTCTTACCAGCATTGGTAGCCCATGAACTGGCATTTTGATTGATATTCTCGACTGCACGATCCACCTGAGGCTGCAAGTTATAACGATCGATAATATCATCGGCGAGACCCCATTGGCCCTTTGCGGTGTCGACAAGATATGGCACGCTATCGGCAACTTTTGCCGTCTGCTCTATAACAGGGGGTACAACGAGCCCAATAAACCCAGCCAGAAATACGACGATGGCAGTAAATGATATAGCCGTACTCACAATACGGCTTTTACCCGGTAAATATTTCACTAATTTTGTGACGGGATTATGCAACGCAACCGCCAAAAATAGCGCCGCACCGATGATGACAAGTGCGGTCCTTGCGCTATATATAGCAAACGCAGCCAACGCAAGGCCGGCTATAACTAACCAAAATCTTACAAATGTATGTGTATCTATCTCTATACGTACTTTCATGACACCTCTTTTGTAATGAGTATATCACAACATATGCGCAGGATTAAGACTTATTGCTGATAGTATTCGGCTAAAAACTGCTCTTTGTAGGCAAAGAAAGTGCCGTCTGTGATACTTGCCCGAATTGTGTCAACAAGACGTACAATAAATCGTTCGTTATGAATCGTGGCGAGCGTATTACCAAGTAGCTCAGACGTGCGAAATAAATGATGCAGATACGCACGTGTATAATGTTTGCACGTATAGCAGTCACAGTTCTCGTCAAATGGCCGGAAATCTTCTTTAAACTCGGCGCGCGTAATATTTACGCGTCCAGCGTTTGTATACAAAGCACCATTTCTACCAACACGCGCAGGAGAAACACAATCAAATGTGTCTGCGCCGTTCTCGATACAATCAAAAATGTCGTCTGGCTCTGATATGCCGAGCATATGACGCGGCTTGTTCTCGGGCAATTCTTCGTTCATCCAGCGAGTTATTTCACCTATACGAGACTTTTCAAGTGCACCACCAAGTCCATAGCCATCGAAATCCATTTCTCCAAGAAATTTGGCAGATTTACGTCGTAAATCTTCGTGGTTTGCACCCTGGACGACACCAAAAAGTGCCTGAGGCGGCCGATGACTGCGCGCAGCATTGAGACGGGTGTGCTCAGCAAGGCTTCGAATAGCCCAAGGATGCGTGCGTCGGTCTAGAGACTCTACCTGATAGTCGTAACTATGGTGCAGGGTCGTGAGCTCATCGAATGCGAATGTAATATCAGCACCGATACCGTGTTGAATTTGCATAGAAGTTTCTGGATCAAGCCGATGCATACTACCATCTAGGTGCGATTTAAACGTCACACCGTCGTCATCTATAGTTGCTAGCTTTTTCTTTTTTTGCGTAATGTTTGGGGCACCGTTACCAGTCATGTCTATGACTTTTTTAAATCCCACGCCGAGGCTCATCACCTGAAAGCCACCGCTATCGCTAAAGGTAGGGCCGCTCCAGTTCATAAAGCTATGTATGCCATCAGCTTTATCGATGGTATCGTGGCCAGGCCGGAGAAACAGATGATACGCATTAACAAGGCATGCTTGAGCCCCTGTCGCCGCCAGCTGCTCCGGAGTTAACGCCTTGAGCGTAGCCTGCGTGCCAACAGGTATAAATGCCGGAGTATGTATCTTACCGTGCGGCGTCGTAATAGAGCCAGTGCGTGCTAACGCGCCGTCTAATCGGTCGATAATTTCAAAAGTAAGTGCTTTTTGCATCTGTTATATAGTACCATACCGACCTAGGCTGAGTTGCGAGAGCAGTGGGTTTTGCGGTATAGTAGTAAGGTCTATAAGGAGGTATGCGTGATAAAATCAGCTCAACCAGTTATTTCCATCGATCAGTTTTCGATGAAGTTCGGAGACAAGACAGTCATCGACAATTTATCGTTTGAAGTAAAAGAAGGGGAAACCTTTGGTTTCCTTGGCAGTAACGGCAGCGGCAAGACCACTACTATGCGTGCGCTACTTGGCATATATCAACCAACCCTTGGCACACTCCATATCAACGGCAAAGAGTTTACGCCAGAAGATGGCAAAATGCTCGGCTATTTGCCTGAAGAGCGCGGCCTCTACAAAAAAGAATCTGTAATTGATGTCATGACATACTTCGGCCAACTTAAAGGCCTTGGCAAGCAAGAGGCCCGCGAATGGTCGATGAAATACCTCGAGCGCGTACAGCTCGCCGACAAAGCGAAAAGCAAAGTCGACAAACTTTCAGGCGGACAGCAGCAAAAGGTTCAGCTCGGTGTCACTATCATGAACGATCCAAAAGTTTTGATTCTTGACGAACCAACTAAGGGATTTGACCCTGTAAATAGGCGCCTCCTCATGGATATCATCGAACAACAGCGTGCGAAAGGTGCAACTATTATGCTCATCACTCACGACATGTCAGAAGTCGAACGACTATGCGACAGATTAATACTACTCAAAGATGGCAACAAGGCCGCGTACGGCACAGTGCCAGAAGTATTAGCGCAGTTTAAGAAGAAGAACATGGATGATGTGTTCTTGCATGTATACGGCGAAGACGCAGTACTGCAAGGAGGGGAGGAATAATCATGGCTTCACGACACAATCTTAGTACAGTAGTTTCGTTTGAATTTTGGAGGACAGTCAAAAAACCATCGTTCTGGATAGCGACACTTTCGTTCCCATTGCTATTCGCAGCCGTTATTGGCATCGTCTTCTACAGTAGCAAATCTTCGAGCGATACGAGCGATCAATTGGCGAAAGAAAAATTCTCTATCGTATATCAAGACGAATCTGACGTCGTATTACCTCAGGTGGCCGAGAATCTGAGAGCCAAGTCAGTAGCCAACAAAGAAGCGGCGATTGAAGACGTACGCTCTGGCGATATAGATGCATTTTTCTACTATCCAAAAAATCTCAGCAAAGAAAGCGTCGAGATATACGGAAAAGATGACGGGCTCTTCAATAACGGTAAGTACTCGGCTGTAGCCGAACAGATGCTCAAGATAAGCGCATCAGCCACCATCGATAACCCTGAGCTCATCGCTGTCACCCAGGGAACGATATCGACCGAGAGCACTACCTACAAAGAAAATGGCGAGGTCTCCGCTGGCTGGTTTGCTGCCATACCACCGTTACTATTTTTGGTCCTGTTTTACCTGACCATAGCAATGCTCGGTAACAACCTTCTCAACAGCACCGTCGAAGAAAAAGAAAACCGCGTCACAGAAATGATCTTGACGACGCTCAACCCAACAGTACTTATCGTCGGAAAGCTCTTAGCTACGTTTATGGCGGGCATTGTACAGGCAGTGGTGATGCTGTCGCCGGCGGTCGCAGCCTATTTCCTGCTCGGGGCAGAATCGATCAATTTGCCAAACGCTGATATTTTGTCACAACTGACATTTGACCCTACGGCAATGATAATTGGCGCCCTACTAATGATAGGTGGCATGATGCTCTTTACCGGAACACTCATTGCTGTGGGAGCGATCATGCCGACAGCAAAAGAAGCTGGCCAGTATTTTGGTCTTGCTATACTCGTCATGTTCGTACCGTTTTATATAATCATGCTTATATTGAGCGATCCATCGGCGCCAGTCGTACAAGCGTTCACTTTCTTCCCGTACACGGCCCCCGTCACTGCGTTGCTGCGTAACGCATTTGGCTCACTTAGCGTTCTCGATGCAGCTATTGTCATCAGTACATTGATCATACTCGGCACAATAGTCATCATGCTATCGGTTCGACTATTCCGCTACGGCGCTATGGAATATAGCGGACGCTTGTCACTCAAGACACTGAGACTAAAACGAAAGTAGTGTACAAGTGCGCATACTAATCGTAGAAGACGAAGTAAAGATTGCCAATGCACTGGCTCGCACACTGCGAGGCGAGGGCTACGCAGTTGACGTCGAACACGATAGCGACGCTGGGTACGCAATGGCGAGCACCGAGCCCTACGATGTGCTGATTTTAGATTGGTTGTTACCCGGAGAGTATGACGGCGTAGAATTACTGAAAGTACTCCGTAAAGAACATATCATGACACCGACATTGCTACTCACCGCACTCGGTAGCGTAGAACAAAAGACCCAAGGATTAGATGCGGGAGCAGACGATTACCTCGCAAAACCTTTTTCTATAGCAGAACTGCAGGCAAGAGTACGCGCATTACTCCGCCGGCCCGTAGCGCAACAAGACACCATACTGACTGCCGGCAAGTTGCAACTGAACACCTCACTCCACGAAGCGTCTTTCGACGGCACACCCCTTGCACTCACAGTCAAAGAGCTCGCGCTCCTCGAGTATCTCATGCGCTCGGTTGGTCGCCCTGTTTCAAAAGACCAAATCATCAGCCACGTGTGGGATTTCGATGCAGACATCTTACCCAATACCGTCGAGGTATATATAAAATATCTTCGCACTAAAATAGACGACGCGCATGGTGTCCACTATCTAAGAACCGTCCGCGGCGTTGGCTACAAACTCGAGGTCGACTGATGCAAAACGTCCAGAATATGTTTCGGTCTGCCACACTCAAACTGACCACCTGGTATATGCTGGGAGTCATGCTACTGAGCGTTACTTTTAGCGTGATTGTCTACAATTTTGCAAGTGGTGAGCTTTACGCAAGATTCGAAGTTATTGAAACCAGGCTATCTCAAAGTACCACACTGCTTGAGCAAGATGGATTTGACTTTCAGATCGTACGCGACCGACAGGTTACCGAAGCTAAACACAATATTGTCACAATGTTGATATATGCAAACGTTGCGCTTCTTGGTATCTCTAGTGTGGCCGGCTATGTATGGGCGCGCCGCACATTAGGACCTATCGAAGCCGCACACGATGCACAGGCTCGTTTTACTAGCGATGCTAGCCACGAACTCAGGACACCGCTCACTGTCATGAAGACAGAAATAGAAGTTGCGCTCTCAGATCCGCACGCTAAAAAAAGTGACTACAAGCAAGTTATGCATAGCACGCTCGAAGAAGTCGACAGACTAAGTTCACTCTCAAATACGCTCCTCAAGCTTGCTAAACTAGAGCATAGCACGCTCGAATGGCGTACGTTCAATATCACCGAAACGCTCGACGTGGCGATACGCTCGCTTGGAGAAAGAGGCGATAGAGTAGATATCTCTGCTGTCAAAAAAATTCCCGACATAGAAGCCAACCCGGCTAGTATCACCGAACTGGCCGTTGTACTACTCGACAACGCGCTAAAATACAGTCCGCCAAAAAGTAGGGTTACCGTGTCGCTCAAGCGTCGGGTTCGTGCCGTCGAGATCAGCGTCACCAACACGGGCCGCGGTATCGAAGCAGAGCAGCTACCAAACATATTCACGAGGTTTTATAGAGGCGACAGTTCACGCACACAGCAAGCTGAGTTCGGCTATGGTCTCGGACTGCCTCTTGCAAAGAAAATCGTAGAATTGCATCACGGCGAGCTGACAGTGACAAGCCAGCCAGGTATTTTCACCAAATTTACTGTACGATTACCCCTGTCGCAGTAGCAATTGTTGTATATTTTGTACATAAGCAGTATTATTCAGCCAACACTCAGATATCTTTGTCATACTATCGCCAGTAGCCTACAGGATGGCTACAAAAACGAAAAGGAGACTATCATGATTACCGAACAGAAAATTGTTTATCTCAGTAAAAAAGGCATGAAAGAGCTCAAGAAACAAATCGCAAACCTTGAGCATTCGCTCCACCACGCAGAACATGACCTCAGAGAATTAGAACGCATAGATTCGCGAGAAGAGCGATTTGAGCGCATTGAAGCGTTATCGCGCGTTGAACTACTCAAAGCAGAGCTTGCCGACAAACGCTCACAACAGGAAAATGCCAAGCAGCTACCACGCAAGCGCGATGCGCTCAAGGTTGCCCTAGGCTCCGTTGTAGACCTAGTTGACACAAAGGGCCGTATTGTCCGGTACACACTCGTCGACAGTCTTGAGGCAAATCCAAGCGATGGTCGTATTTCTGTCAAAAGCCCGCTCGGCCAAAGTCTTGTAGGCCGCAGTGCCGCAGAAACAGTCGAATGGAATGTCGGATTACGAGCTAACAAATTGCAACTTGTGCGCATTAGCTAACCACCACTTCAACTTGCAATTATTCCTAACGGCGCGCTCTGAGAGAGTTTCACTCACTCGGCGCGCCGTATTTTTGCTATAATAGAGCTTATGCTATATCATGCACACGCGACCGAAGATGTGCTCAAAGAATTCGAGACGTCCGAAAAGGGCTTGCATCATATTTATGCCGAGGCACGGCTGGCTCAACACGGCCGCAACACCATTCGCCTCGCACGTCGCTCCCTATGGAGAGTAGTGAGCGAGCCGTTTGCAAACATCTTCATGCTCATACTCACGTTTACATTACTACTGAGCGTGCTGTCATTGCATTTTGTCGAAGCTGCGCTCATTACTTTCACTATGACTGTCAGTCTCGCACTCAACTATTTCCAGAGCCTGACCCACGAACGCACACTGCGCTCGATAGAGCGCAGTGCAACTGCAAGTGCGCGGGTGCGGCGAGACGGTATAGAGGTAGATATTGATCCGGCGGAGCTTGTGCCTGGAGACATCGTACTTTTGGCAGCCGGAGACAGGATTCCAGCAGATGGGCGAGTACTCCATGCGCAGCAACTTCGGGTTAACGAAAGCCAACTGAGTGGCCACGCCGCGTCGGTAGGCAAGTCTGCGCAGCTTGTTCATAGCGACGCAGAACTACCAGAGCGAAGCAGTATGCTCTATCTCGGTACGTTCGTACTCACCGGTACGGCGCAGTACATCATCACCGCAACAGGCAACGACACCGAATATGGTTTACTCACGTCTATCGTCAAAAAAGCCGAACAACAGAGTACACTGCAGAGTAAAATCGAACGTTTCACTAGCACACTCACGCTCATAGCATTGAGTGGTGGCGTAGTCGTACTTATCCTAAGCTTGGCTCGAGGAGTGTCGTACGATGATGCCCTAGAATCCCTCATAGCTATCATCGTCGCAGCCATACCCGCAAACCTACCCATTGCCATGTCTATCATCATCGCACTAGGCCTTAAGAAGCTCTACACTTCACGAGCATTACTTCGCTCTATGCGCACTATTGAGTCTACCAGCATGCTGAGCACACTCGCCGTCGATAAAACTGGTCTTCTCTTGCGCGATCGTCTCGAGGCGCGTGAACATTGGAGCATCCACGGTGCCACCCGACAACTTCTTAATATTGCGCATCATTCAGTGCTACCACACCAACACGACACACACGATCAAGCTATCGCAGAATATGTAGCGAACTCCGGCCATAAAGCAACGAAAATGCAGCCCGCCAAGATATTCGAGTTTCACTACGAAGTTGGTATCGGCGGTAACCTCTGGCACCAAGGCAACAGCTATTTACTTGCTGTCAAAGGTGCGCCGGAAAAGATTCTTCACCGAGCCGACATGACTGAAAGCGAAAAGGAGCAGGCAATTCACCAACTCCACCAACTCACCAAACAGGGAAGTCACGTCATAGCACTGGCGCACGTTGAACTCTCCCAACCAATTACGCAACTTAGTAAGTTGCCCAAACGTACCAAGCTCACATTCGATGGCTACATTGCGTTTCGCGACCACCTGCGAGCAGACGCAAAGCAAGCGATTCAGCAAGCACAGCGAGCAGGCATCACTGTCCGCATGGTAACAGGCGACCACGTCGAGACAGCATTTTCCATAGCGAAACGCCTGGGCATAGTTTCGACGACAGACGAAGTACTCGACAGCAGAAAACTCGCATTACTTAGTGACGCCGAGCTTCAGCGCATCGCACGCAATACTAAAGTGTTTGCACGCACCAGCCCAGACCAAAAACAACGATTACTCATGGCCCTTAAGCGTCATGGCGTAGTAGCTATGACAGGCGACACCATAGAAGATGTGCCTGCACTGACTCACGCGCACGTAGGAATCAGCTCACAGCAAAGTGCGGCAGTCGCACGCGATGCGAGTGACATCATATTACTCAACAACAACTTTTCAACTACACTCGAGACTATAAAACAAAGCCGCACAGTACTTGGCAACATGCGACGCATGCTCCAGTTTATACTTATCGTCAATCTCAGCGAGCTCGCGATAGTGCTACTGTCGTTGCTCCTTGGACTACCGGCAGCGCTACTGCCCGTGCAAATACTGTGGATCAATCTCATCACATCTATCAGTCTTGCTATACCACTTGGGCTCGAACCACATAGCCGCAACATCATGAAACGAAATCCAGTTAAACCGACCAAGAGTATCTTGCCGAGGTACCTCATTGCTCGCATCGCACTGATGGTCGTAGCAGCGGCCGTAGTATCTGTGGGCATGTTTGCCTACTTCATCTCCACGCAAGGGCTAGACTACGCACGAAGCATTGCCTTTTATACGCTCATAATGCTACAAATTGCAAGCGCATTTGTGGCGCGAAGTGACCACACGTCAACACTTGTACGCCTCCGTACATTTAGCGGAGTTTTCTATGCTGGACTTTTTGCAACCATAACACTACAGCTTCTCACCGTAGCTACACCGCTAGCAAGCCTCCTCGGGCTGACAGCCGTATCTACGTATGATCTGCTTTGGACTGGTGTAGTGGCAGTGGCCGCACCAGTGGCGGTTGGTGAGTTATCAAAATTATACTCGCGCCATTCGGTACGGCGCAAAGGAGAAAGTTATTAATGAAAAAATATTTCCTAATTGGTGGCATTTTAGTATTGTTTGGCGGCGCTATCACGTACGCCTACATACTAGATAGCCGCACAAAACCAGCAACCACCACTACAAGTACTAGCGTGTCCAGTAGCACCGAAGATACGACCGAAGACGATCCCGCTGCCGAAACCGACGCAAGCAAAGAAGAAGGTGAGGAAACTGCGGCCGAAAAAGAGCAGTCAGAAATCATCGGTTCCGCGAGTTATACCAACTACGATCTTGATACATTTCGCTCCGCAGCAAACGAAGTGCGGGTGTTGTTTTTTCACGCCAGCGACAATTCGCCAAGTAAAACGCTGGATACTTTATTGAAAAACGAAATCAAAAACTTTCCAGACGATGTTCACATATTTAAAGTCGACTACAAAACCGAAAAAGACCTTGTGACCGAACTTTCCGTAAGTCAGCCGGGTACCGCGCTAAAATATGAAGATATCGACCAGCTCACTGGCATATACGTTGCGAACGAGACACCGGACATAACCTCATTTCGGCAGATTCTCAGCCTACAATAGATAAATACTTTTACCTCTTGTATAATAAGTGTATGAACAAGAAAGTCTTGATAATCATCGGAGTATTTGTACTAACGGTTGGTGTGGCTTCGGCGTATCTATTGCTCAGTGCACCTTCGGCCACCATGCCCCAGCAACAAGCAGCCAGCACCGAAAAAGAGGTGAGCGTGGACACCACCGAAGAACCTAAAGAATCCGCCAAGACAGACGAACCAGCAAAAGAAGTGGCTACTAGCACTCCCGCTACCTACGTCTCGTATAGCGAGCAAGCATTTGCAGCAGACAAGGGCAACAGAATATTGTTCTTCCACGCTCCATGGTGCCCACAGTGCCGCCAGCTCGACACCGAAATATCCGCCAACATCGCGTCGATAGATAACGCCACAATCTATAAGGTAGACTACGACAGCAGCATAGAACTACGCAAGAAATATGGCGTCACGCAGCAAACAACTTTTGTGCAAACCAATACAGATGGTACCGCACAGAATAAATTCGTTGCCTACGACACTCCAAACTTCGCATCTGTAAAACAAAATCTTTCATTATGACCCTGTTAATAGTTTCATTTCTTGCGGGCGTGCTCACGGTAGCAGCGCCTTGTATCTTACCGCTTATTCCAGTTATTGTCGGTGGTTCAATCGTGCGAGACGGCCAGAAGCTGAGCATGATTCGCCCACTTGTTATCACCGCTAGTTTAGCGGTTTCTATTATTCTGTTTACTCTTGCACTCAAACTGTCTACTACGCTACTAGGCGTACCGTCTATGGCGCTCCAGTATCTTTCGGGCATCATTATTGTCTTGTTTGGCATAAACCTACTGCTACCGAATCTCTGGGAAACGATTGCAATTAAACTCAGATTGCAGCCCAAATCGATGCAAACGATAGCCAGCTCACAGCGCCGAGGTGGCCTAAAAGGTGACATACTACTCGGAGCGGCACTCGGCCCGATATTTAGCAGCTGCAGCCCTACGTATGCGCTCATAGTGGCGGCAGTACTGCCACAATCATTTGGTATCGGGCTGCTATATCTAGTGGCGTATGTCGTTGGGCTTGCGGGCACATTGCTGATGGTTGTGTATCTAGGGCGTGAGTTTGCTCGCAAGATTGGCTGGCTTGCAAAACCAAATAGCGTATTTATACGTGTCGTAGGTATACTGCTGATTGCCACGGGTGCGTTCATAATATTCGGCATCGACAAACACCTACAGACTTTCATACTGGAGCAAGGCTGGTACGCACCAATAGAGCACTTAGAGCAACGCCTAATGCGCTAGCGTTGCAGCGATTGATATGCTAAAATAGTCTACGCGCCATTGGGGTGTCGCCAAGTGGTAAGGCACCGGATTTTGGTTCCGGCATTCGGGGGTTCGAATCCCTCCACCCCAGCCATAATAGACTTTTCTGCGGAAGGGTCTATTTTGTTTTTCGTAACATGGTTTTCTATATCTGTTGTTTGCTGAATTATTGGACTAAAATGTGGAGTTCCAAAACTACCATTTGTAAAAACTGTGATTGGCTCTAAAAATAAAGCACTTTGGAACTTTTGCTTGTGTTCAAAGGGTAAATCGCTCCAGGTCTGCTGTAATCCCCGTAAGAACTCAACTGCATTGTCTACAACACGCTCCTTATCACTCTCTACGTCCTTTAATTCATCCCGTTCTAGCGTGAGTGATGACTTCTCAGCGGATAGCTGCGACTCTTTCAACTGGTAGGCTTCTACGCTTATAGATTTATCAGCTAGGAGGTCTAAAAACGTATTCTTTTTCTTTTCTATATCTCGTATCTTGTCATCAATCTCGTGTCTTCTTTTTTGAACATCTTGAAACTCGGTGCTCCATCTACGCAGGACAATCACCCTGAATAGGTCTGGTACCCACGGAGCAGGCTCAGCCCTCTCAAGCTGAGCCCTAAACTGCTCGTGGGCCTGTTCTCTCGATACAGATACTCGGGCACCATTCTTTTTAATTGTGCATCTGTGGCAATGATAAGACTCATAGCTTTTAGTCTTACCTTTTGGCGAACTCGCAGTTAACGCCTTGCTACAGATGCCGCAGAGTAAAAAACGCTTTAACGGATATAGTCCTTTACTCTTTCTTGATACATCTATCGGTCTCGACTTGCCGTCAAGTATCGCCTGAATGCGGTTGAATGTTTCAAGAGTAATGAAACCTTCGTGCAGTCCTTTTACGGGTCGGTAGTCTGTGGCTTTGTTTTGGACATAGCCTGCATAGGTAATACTTCTCAGCATCTTAATAACACTGTTCCGTGCAAGCTTCTCACCTTTATTTGTCTCAACACCGCACCGACGAGAGAGAGCGACAGCCTCCTCTTGAGTGTATTTACCTGAAGAAAACTCGTTAAAGAACTTCGTAATTGGCTTATACTGCGACTCGACAATGGCGAGAGTTGGTTGTTTCGACTCTGTGCGAGCATTTCTGTAGCCGCTAGGTGCAGGGCTAACCCAGCCTCCCTCGGCCGCAGTTGCGTGAATACCTACTTTTGAGCGTTCGCCCCGTACTTCATTATCGAATTGAGCAAAGCTGGCAAGGATATTTTCCATAAGCCTATCTGTATTGGAGCCTCCCCCGATTGGCTCTGAGGCTGAAAGAATTTCGATACCTAATGCCTTGAGAAATGTTTTAATTTTCAGGAAGTCCTCTACATTTCGAGACAACCTATCGACCTTATAGATGATTACATAGCCAATATCTTTGCGATTACGACTGCAATATGCCAACATTTCCTTAAGTTTTGTTCGGTCGGCACTTTTGGCACTTTCGCCCTTTTCGACAAACATCTCTTTGACATCATAGTTTCTGGCTGGATTCGAGCAGTAATCCATACAGGCTTTCTCTTGCTCGCCAAGGCTCATATTCTCCACCTGTCTTTCACTAGAAACACGTGTATATATCACGGCTCCAGTTTTGACAATGGGAGTAGTATTTTTTCTCATAATCTCTCCTTTTATTATCTGTTAGTAAACTCTTTAGGGCAATAAAGGTTCGTGGATTTGGAACTTTTCCTACCCAGTTAATTGAGAGATTAAGCCTCGAGTGTGTGCCGAGGCTCATCGTTCTCTCTAATGCCTGTAATGTAAAGGTACGCAACGGAATCAAGGCGATTTATAATATCAACCAGCTGAGCTTCTTCGAGAAGTTGAGAGGGTAAATCAAACTTACGCAGTATTTTGCGTGCTTCTTCGATTGATATTATTGACTGTGATTTCATCGTGAGCGTTATTACACCACGTTGAGAAATCTGAATGTGAAAGTTACCTTGTTTTAGTCAGAACAGTATTTCTCTAAGAGTAGCTCGGCGTCTTTTCGATATTTTTCGACAATTTTCGACACAAACTTTTTTGCGTCTTCTGGTGAGAGTTTAAGCTCTCTTTTCTTTAGAATAATGGCACTTTTGTCCCCACTTACAAGACCAAACTCAACTAAATAGCGATAGCCAGACTTCACTAGTATGCGTTCAAGACTTTCCCTGGACGGTGTGTTTGTTATTTCGATTCGAGGAATCTTTATGTTAGGTGTATTAAAAATATGCGTAAGAATAGAATGAGGGCCACGGTCTCCGTGTGGAGACGCTATGGTAATCGGCTCGCTATTGTTAATAGATAGCTTAAGGTCTGGGTCTTGGAACGAGACTGTAAAGAGGAGTGATTTATGATTGTCAGCCTTAGACTTTAAGAGGCCTTTGAAGTCAGTCTCTGATACATCAAGAGTGTATAGCGTATGATGCAGTAGGCTTCTGTCCGACTCCAGGCTTGTGTTGCTATGGCTACTAGGAGGTGACGAGCGTGCGTATTTTGATAGTGCAGTCTCAATATTTCTACTGGATTTAATTTCGAGAACATCGTCGTTTTGCATACGTAGCATCAATATATGAACATCACTGGCGGTTATCTTTCCTACAATATACCCGCTGGTTTGAGGGTTATATTCAAAAATATCCCTACCTAGCAGGTTGTGAGTATATTGAATGTCCTCTAGCAATAAGCGGATGTTCTCATTAAATCGGGTTTCGCCTCCCATAATAAATCTATTATAGCGTGTAAAATGTATTGCCTGTAATTAGTATTATCGGTTGTAGGTACTATCGACAATGTTTTTGATGTAACTTTATGCTACCTGTGGCTCTAGTTTGATTTGTCTATCTTCAGACTCAATGATTTCATCAGAAAGCCCTGAAACGGCATCAGGAGATTCAATAACCTTTAGTGCACTCACGATACACTGTGTAACGTGCCACATAACGACGGGGGCTACAGCGTTCCCTAGTGCTTTATAGTTTGTTGTTCTTGAGCCAGGGAGCTTAAACGACTCAGGGAAAGACTGGATACGGGCTACCTCTCGTGGAGTAAACATACGATACCGACCATCGATACACAAAACGGGGTCGGTACTATTTAGACTTACTTTAGCTAGGTGTGCTCCGACGGTATTGCTCGGCAAGTTTACGTCTTGTGCTCGTCCCTTGTTCATAGTCTTAGCGTGTTTGGTCGACAGCATACCCTGAACCGCTCGCTCGCTAAAGTAGTGCTTCTCTTCGATGGTGTGCTCGGGGTCAATAATCTCTTTGATAATACGAGGTTTACCTAGTGTTACTGGCTCTGGGAACTCAAATGCGTCAAATGCTCGCTTATCTCTAAAGCCTACAATAAAGACACGTTCTCGTTTTTGAGGAACACCGTAATGAGATGCGTTTAGGACTTTATATTTAACGTAATAGCCAGCGTTTTCAAACTCCTGTATTACAAGCGGAAACGCCTCACCTTTATTGGCCGACAGGAGGCCTTTTACGTTTTCGGCTACGAATACAGCAGGTTTTTTCTCTTTGAGTATTCGACACATCTCGAAAAACAGCTTGCCTTTTTTGTCGTCCTTATAGCCTAATCGTTTTGGGTTTTGTGCTACTACTGAGAAAGACTGGCAGGGAAAGCCTCCTGTTAAAATGTCGTGGTCTGGTATCTCGTCAGCAGAAACTAGATTAATATCCTTGTGTTGACACTCTATACCAAAATTAGCATTGTAGATGTCACAAATGGGCTTGTCGAAGTCCATAGCGTAAACTGTTTTAAGTGGATTTTTCTTGTAATGTTGTCCGAGAAAATCGAAATCGCCCTCGCCACCCAAGTCCATACCACCAAGCCCCGTAAAAAACGATGCTACCTTATAGACTTTGCTCATACCAATAACTCCTCATATACTCCTGATTTCTCTGTATAACGTATGTCAGCACCATCTCTCGGTATCATATCGACGAGACTTTGCTTGTATTTACCGACTGGGTCTTGAATTACAAATAAAGATATACTTTCTGACGATATGGCTAAACGGTAGATAAAGTAGGTTTGCCCTAATGTATCCGACGCACTCCACTCGCTAGGTGTCATATGGAAGTTTGTAGTGTGTATCTTACCTCGGCTAACAGTAGTCTTTACTTCTATAAAGCGACGAGTTGTGCCCACGCCCTCGTAAGAGCCAATGTCATAACCTACGGCAAAGGTTTCTGGTATTTTCTTTATTAGGTGCAGTAAGTCCTCACGACTAAGCTGAGTTAGGCGTTTCTTTTCGTGCTCGATAACTATGGTTTCGCCGACATCTCCAATCTCTTTTGTCTTGATAGTCTGCTCAGATGCTCGTTTAGCCCTAATTCTCTCAAGTACTTCGGCAATAAACTCTGACTGCCTTGGAGTGGTAGCGGTCTGCTCGCTAGCGTCCTCGATAATTGAGAGGATATTAGCCTCGAATATAGTCGAGTCGAGCTTGTTATTGACATACTTAAACCAATCCTCAAGATAAACCGCTACGTCGGCAGGTGTAAGATCTTTTTGTCCGTACAAAGCGTCGTAAGAGCTAAACCAGTTGTCGCTAGATACGAAAGCCTGTAATACATCTAGGTTGGCCATATTGAGATAATACTTGTAGTTTGGACGCTGACGAGTAAGGTCGGCTAGCTCCATATAGTCTAAAATATCTCCTGCATATCGAGTTACGTCGCCGCCGTTATCGTACTCAACGCCTGTTTTCTGCCGAGCGATTATTTGAGCGGCAGTTACCTTAGGGGACTGTCCGTCTCTCGTAATACGTAGGTCATTAAAAATACAATGGGTTGCCTCGGCTTTTGATATACCAAATTTACCGCCCTCAGATAGTTTCTGTCCCTCAATCAACACCTCAATCAGATACTTAGCAGGCTTAAACTTTATACCAGCGTTAATCATTTTTAGGGATTCTTGAGACTTCAGGTGACCACCTGGATATTGGAAGTAATAAAGGAAATATCTAAAAAACTCAACTAAGTCTTGGTTTTCGCTTAGTAGAAAAGCCATACGACCAGCCTTTTGTAGGTCACCCTCACGTTCGATTAGACCAAACAAGCTAGAGATTTCAGTACGCCAGTTGTCTATAGTTTTCTCGGTTGCTGTGCCGTTTCCTGGGTAAAGTCTAATAGCCGAGTTCAACTTCTCTCTAAACGGACTACGAGGTGCTGGGCCGAGGCGTGATATTTCGCCAGCCATAAACAAAAGTACACTTTCAACATCACTCTTAAAACGAGGACGGGCGTGGTGTATCCTGTAGTAAAACTCCTCTGGTATCTTATACTCTGCCATTACGCCTCTCCTCTAGCAGAGTCTAGGGTTTTCTTTAATTCAAGACCAATAGCCTCTGCTAGTATTGGTGGCACAGCATTACCAACTTGTTTATACTGACTTGTCTTGGAGCCGTAAAATATAAAGTCGTCAGGGAAAGACTGCAGCCTTGCTGACTCCCTTACGGTTGGTATGCGGTTAAACTTGTAGTGGAAGTGGTGGCGATGTCCAGTGTCAATAGTATTGCTTGGCTTAAAGCTACCAAAACGTGTCCACGCTATGTTTCGTTTACGGATATTCTTTAAGTGTTCTGGTAAATCTTTGTAATTTCCACCATCAGGCACTAGAGCGATAGTTGATACTGTTTGCTCGCTATGCTGACTAATTTCGTGGTTAAAGACCCTGTCGGTGTTCTTACGCATAATTTTCTGATATTCGGTGAGGGCAGCATTTTTATTAGTAGCACCCTCATCTAAACTGTTTTCAGTTAGGTCTGAGATTGCGTCAGATGTTGTGCGTCTCTCGTCGACAAAAGTAGCGACTGGATAGTCAAAATTAAAACCGTCTCTAACACCCACAAATACAACTCGTTTACGATTTTGAGGCACTCCATAATCAGAGGCTAATAGAACCCTATATTGCACGTCGTAGCCTAAAGCTGAAAACTCTTTAATAATCTCATCTTTTACTTTACCTCCAGCCATAGAGATAAGGTTAGGTACGTTTTCCAAGATAAAAGCCTTTGGCTTGTAATGTGCAACCACCCCTACAAACCCGATATAAAGCTTGTTTCGTGGGTCATCAGGATTACGCTTGCCTGAGATAGAAAATCCCTGGCAAGGTGGACCACCCACTACAACGTCTATATCGGAACCAGCGATTTTTTCTATGTCGTCAGGGTTAAAGTCACCTAAATCAACAAGTGCTGATTTTGCCCCCGGGTGATTTCGCTCAAAAGTAACAAGAGCGTCAGCCCAATTATCTACTCCAGCAACAATATCAAAACCAGCTTTAGCTAGACCGTAAGAAAGCCCACCACAGCCAGAGAACAAGTCTAATACTCGTGGACGATAACTACCTGGTGTTTTGTTAATAAAGTTTGATAAATCATCCTTCGAATAACGCCTTACGCCCTTTGTCCCAATTTTTTTAGCCTTTAGTACGCCTTGGTTATCCCAATTTCTAAGCGTATTAGGATGGACTTTTAAGATGTCGCAAGCCTCACTCATAGTCAATAGGTCGTCCACGTTTTCGATTTTTCCTTATACCCTTTAACTTAACATTTCCTACCATTATATTACACAAAAAGCTCAAGCATAACAACAACCACTTGACCGAATTTGACTCCCTACATTTAAGAGTGAGCTGCACAAGCGGATTTCTGGTATCAATTTTAGATAATTGGTATTATCTGCAGGAGATGTCTATTTTACGCTACCGCTAAGATAAATATATCGATTATCAGTACTGGTATCGTTTACAATCATCCCGTTAACCGAAACTTCGCTACCTTCAGATAGTATCCTATCCACTTCACAAGATTCTGCGAATACGTTTACCTTTTTTCCATCGCCTGTCTGTAGCCAAAACTCGGCAGAGCTTAAATCATCTCCACAAGGAATCATTGTTTTATATGTCTTGAAGCCAGCCCCCATACTGGAGTTATCCTGAACAGCCTCGACTATACTGGTAATTTTTCCACTAACAGTGAACTTCTCGCCACTGTAAGATAGTGGATTTTCATAAATATCTGTGGTGTCAGTGCTACTTTGTGAATCTGTATTTTGTGGTGCTGATTGATCTGTAGTTGCGATAGTATAGTAAATTGATGCAGAATCTCCGTAATAATCGACTGTCTTAACTTTTCCAGTTGAGTTCTTGCAGTCTGATATTTCATTTTTACTGTAGTCCTGGCTGTTGCCGTACACGCTTTCGACTCTCCAGCCCACTTCTTTAAGTTTTACGCAGGCATCGCTCACGACTAAGCCATCTACGGTAACTCTAGGGTACTTATCCTTGGGTGGTGTGTAGCTATAATTATCGTTCGTTGTATCGTTGTCGCTGAATGCATAAGTCATTGCCCAGATGATAATCCCAATAAAAAGTGTGATGAATAATGCTCCAATGATAATCACGAGTTTCTTGTGTTGTTTCGCATAGGATAATAAATTGCGGATAAAATCGGTTTTATTGACTGCTGACATTATGGCCTCCTTTAAGATGAATGGCCACACAACAAAAAAGCAGCCACGTACTAGGTTGCTTACACCAACAATTGGGTATTGCACCAACTGCTTTTTGCACGTGACTGCATTTCAAATGCAATACCGTGCCACAAAGTGGTTTCCAATTGTTGATGTAAGCTCTTTTATCGTAGCATATTTTGCAACTTTACAGGGGTTGTATTGCTATAATAAGTACACCTATGAGTAATAAAAGGGTTAAATACTACAGTAATAACGATATGTCCATTTCTTTCTATTTGGAAAGGCTGAAATTGATTGCCGATTCGCTGGACACTTCGACCGAGCTTAGTAATATTAATGACGCCCTTGAACTAGTGAACCTCACGAAATTTATCGATAACAACCTATTCAGTACTGAATGGAAGTCGGACTATCGTGAAGAACTCGTATCTAAAGCTAAGGTAGCAAAAGGTCTACTGGGTAAATATTTCTCTAGTCTATCAGTTGAAGATATTACTGGGGCCGTCTCAGTTTTGGAGAATGAGTATTATGATGATTTCATCGCAACTTTCTCGATTTATAAATTGGTCGATAAAGTGACTGAAGATGAATTTGAAAATTTACTATCGGGGTCGAGTGTCCCCATATGGGATATTCTTGAGTCAAAATACCTGGTCGATAAGTTTCCAAAAACACTTAAAAAATTGTTTCTTTCCAGTCCTCGTAACTTCGAGACCTTTCTGAGTAATTACACTTACTCACACAACAAAAGGAAGTTATATATACCGAAAAATATATCGAAAGAAGATATGCTCGCCCTTTGCCAAAAGTATATTGAATCTGATAAAGCAAACCCTAACTATCTAGACATTCTCCTGAAACCTATCAGGGGAACTGAGGAGTATATATCTATAGATGCATCAACAAAGGTGAAAATCAAAAAGCGAAACGAAGAAATTCAGAATAAACTTTTTGGTGACCTATCAAAGGGTGGCGGACTCTCAATTAAGCTCGCCATACTATCTTCCAAAAAGGCATACGATGAAGAGGTTAAAGGTAGTTCGCCTACAGATATGATTTCATACGTTGAGAGTTCTTGGATTGAAGCTCACACGGATTACCCAACATTACTGAATAACTTCCAGTATTTATATGATTTTTTCACGGAAGACTTAATATCAACTCTGCCTAGTTTTCCAAATGCGGAAATGGGCATAGTTGAGCGACATATGGGTGTAACAACCGAAAATTCATACATTATTGGCCAGTTCTTTGGATTAAAACATCAAATGGCAACTGGAAAGTTGCGTATAATATCCGAATTCACTACGAGGCATAAAATCAGTCTTGAAGATATTATTGATTGGTTTTTTTCTACCTACTCTAAAGATGAGTTTTCTCTAAAATGGCTATCACTAAATATGCCAAGTTCAAGCGAGCACACTGCTAATAAAACGGCGACGCTATTCAGAATCGAGGAGAGCGTACGCACTCAG
Source organism: Candidatus Saccharibacteria bacterium GW2011_GWC2_48_9 (assembly GCA_001003725.1). Lineage (GTDB taxonomy): Bacteria > Patescibacteriota > Saccharimonadia > Saccharimonadales > Saccharimonadaceae > Mycosynbacter. The sequence continues at coordinate 12,956 of LCPR01000001.1, read as the reverse complement.
TACTCGGTATTCGCAGACACTGGCTCAATCGATAGCGAGATAGTGAATTTGACGAGCACTCCAGCTATAAGAGGTCTGAAGAGTGCTATAGAAAACAAGTATGCATATCTGTCGGAAGATGATGTCTCACATTCGATTGTGAACTTGTTATATTCTAGTCAGTCATCCTTAACCTACATTGATGATAAGCGTCAGTCTCACGATTTTGCCAGTTTAATCATTAAGCAACAGCTGAAAGCGACCGATTTCCACGATTATCAAAAACCAAGGATAGATTATCTCATTCAGCACGGAGTCCTGACAAAACGAAAAGACGACACCTTGAAATTTAAGAACGTGAACGTACTTTACGTCTATAAAATGCTTTTTGCATACGGCGTTGTGGGGTACCATCACGTTAAGCCTGGAATACAAAAGACTATTGATAGTATGTACGCAGAGGGTCGGCTCGTCTTCGAGGCTACCTTATTTACAAGGCAGGAGTCGGACTATCTGAATTTTGTGCTAAACAATAGCCAGTTCGATAATAGCTGGGCAATCCGAAATTCTTATCAGCACGGAACCCCTACTTACGAAGACGAAAATCACTATTTGTTCGATTACTACATCGCATTGCTAATTCTTTTAATTTACGTCATTAAAATTAATGACGAGCTATCTCTGCGTAAAGTGGCAAATGGCGAAGAGCCTGCGTATGCTGATATAAATTAGATTTTGAACGGCAATGCCTTTATTACTTCGTTCATCTTTTTCTTATCGAGAATTTCATCGTTATAAACATTTAACATCTCAAGACTACTGTGTCTGGTAAATTTCGCCACTGTAGCTAAGTCGGACTGAAAATGACGAATGAGCTCCGTGGTGAAATAGTGCCTCGTGCCGTGAGTAGTCTTATGTATGTTGAGCAGTTCGAGAAGATTCTGAAATATCATTCGCAAGCCTCTTGTTGAGAGCCTGTTTCCGTGCGGCTGCCGATTTAAGTGTGTAAAAAGTGGTCCGTATTTGACTTGTGACCTCCTGAGATACTGCGTAAGCACCTTATGGGTTTCTGGATGAATGTGGATTGGTTCACGGTCTGTGCGACCTTTACCGACGATGTAAATGCGACTGTTCGCCAGGTCGATATCCTCAACATCGAGCCGACATATTTCGATTTGTCTAAGGCCTTGAAATAGGAGCAGGGCGACAATGGCTTTGAGTCGAATGTTCTGCAATGAATTTCCAAGTGTCTGCAAGTAGTTACATATTGCTTCGACTTCTTCACGGTTTAGGCCAATAACTTTGTGCTTATTCGATTGCTGGAATGATTTCACACCAACAGATAAATCGATGGCGAACTTTCCTTGTCGATATAATTCCCTGAGTGCAATTCTTGCAGTGGTCAGATATTTATTTTTAGCAGATACTCCAAGCGTGACATCATCTCGGAGCGATTTCTTGTAGCTAAGTAGCAGGTCTCTATCAATGCCATTTCTTTCGATAAATTTAATGAGCCTCGGAAGTCTTGCAAGATAATCTTGCTTTGTATTTTCTGTAATATCCATACTGTCGAATATGCTCATCATCCGACTCTGACGGATAACAATATCATTTGTTTTCATTGGTCGCCTCCTTTAATTCACGCACTCTATAAGCTTCAACTTGCTTATTGGTAACTTCATCAAACTCAAAGTAAATACCACTGCATCTATCACGATTTACTTTGAAAGTTAAATCTTTAGTATCTGACTGCTTAGTAGCTCGTGCCAGATACTGAACTGCCAACGCAAGGTAGTGTCGGTCTGCTTCGCCTCCATGTGCCTTGGCTGCTTTGTCTTTTTCCCACGCCTCACTGAGCGACTTAACAAGAATGAATGCGATTGGGTCACTCGAACCAATTTCACGAGCAGCGTAGCGTTTTAGCAACTTGAATGCATACTTCACGTACTTGGCGTCAGCAATCTCAAAAACAATTTGTAATGCTCTATATTCATTTCCGCTATCTAGGTCATTCAGAAGCTGATAGTAGAGTTCTATCATCGTGTAGTTGTTGCGTGTAACAAGCGACATGAAATCGTTCGCCTCGTTTCCGAATAGCTTGTATGTCATATCGTTATCGTAACTTTTTGACCGAGAATGGCAAGTAAATTAACAGAGGCGGAGTATTATGCACGAAACGAGCGTATTTATACAAGTAAACTGCCAGTCTGATATATATCACCCCTGTTAGTAAAATAGTATTTTTTGTATTTATGCGGACATTTAACCATATAATTTATGCCACTTATCCCAGATGGTTTCTGACTCTATTCTTTGCCATATTCGGCTACCGATATTCTTCTTGTGTCGCCTGATGGTTCGCTCGTTTACACCTAGTTTTTCGGCTAGTTGTTGATTGGTCAGCTTGAGGTCTGGATAGAAGGGAATCTGCATATGTATATGATTTTCCCGAAGCTCTTTAATTAGCTTGCGTTGGATGTTAATGTAGTCTCTACGCCTTTTTCGCTTACTCATACTCGCTCCTATATAGTTCTAATACACCCTGTCAGTATCTAATTGATACTCTTTAGGCGAGAAGTCTAATAACTCGCTCCATCGCAACAGTTCAGACTTCAAAGAGTTCCAATCTGAAACACGAAGTTCAGCCATATAGAACACAAGCCAGGAGAGATATACTCGAATCCATTTTGACCCCTGTTATTGGGGTCTTTTTGGTTGGTTTGGTTATCATTATTTTGCATATCCCAAAATCTCCTTACTTAAACCGCTATTTCGAGCTATCGCCTGTGTCAATTTGGTGTACGTAACAGATACGGAATTGTCTTTTAGGCTGATCTTCTCGAATAGTTTGGTTAAAATTATTCGTTTGTCGTCACTGCTTGTATTTTCGTCTGCGAATAGCCGTTTAGCGTCCTGTGACAGCTCTATCTCAGATATCCCATTCATGTATTTAGTTTCGTATTCTTGGCTTATGCCCCCTTTCTGCTTTTGCAGATCATTAATTTCACTAATGAACGAATCATGCTTACTCAGATAGCGCTCGCCAGAAATAAGTCCAGCCAGCTTATCGTCATACAGCATGTCATCCATCCGCTTGATACGCTCAATTCGCTCGTCAAGGGCTTTCTGAGCCTCTTCGACGTTGTTGACTGACAGTTGGAAGTCTTGATGTAGTAACGTCGTCAGCCACGTTATAACCTCGGGAGATGGGCAGATAAGTTCGTCCAGCTTGCCTTGGATAAGCTCTAGGACGGCATCTTCGCGGACAAAGCTCTGTTTCTTGCAAGCCTCTAACTTACGCTGACATGAGCCGTACAATCGGCCTTTCTGGAGCTGCCATGTAATGTTCTTACCACAGTGTTCACAGATCATTACACCCTTGAGCAATGGGTTGTGTTTGCGATACTTCGCAGGTCGTTTGCGTGAGATTTTGGCTTGCACCGCATTAAACAGCTCTTCGGATATCAGATGCGGCTGCTTACCTGGGTATTCGTTGCCATTAAAGCGGATGGTTCCTATGTAGAATGGATTTGTCAGTATTCTATGCGCATGGCTCTTGGAGAATGGCCTACCTTTACCAGTTACCAGCCCAAACTCTGTCATTTTATGACGGATCGTTTCTATGGTGTACTGAGGTTCAAGCATGAGCTGGAAAATTCGTTGCATAGACTTGTAGGTTTCGGGGTTGAAGTCGTGAATACGCTTACCATCGCGAACAACGGTCATATAGCCTGGGGGTGGTGGTGCTGGCATCCAGCCTTGCGCTAGTTTTTCGGCCCATCCTTTCATGGCTTCTTCACGTAGGTTATCGATGTAGTTCTTAGCAAGAACGACACGCATACCCCAGTTAAGCCACTCTTGAGATCGAGAGTTTTTATGTAGAACAATTGCATCTTTAACGAAGTGTACTTTTCTCGTCTCGTCTTTAGTGAGCCAGTCATGCGTCTCGACTGCATCATGCAGATTGCGCACATGGCGGTCTACCTTTTCGACAATGAGGTTCTTAACGTGCTTTTTCTCCACAAACTGCATGGCTTCTTTGAATATCTTGCGTTGCTCAGTCTTTGATGCAGACTCAGCAATCTTGAAGACTTTAATAGGATTGATTCGCGTATTCGTACAATACATCCTCAGATTTTTAACCTGAGCCTCAAGCGAATAACCCTCATCTTCCTGCCCCTTAGTTGAGACACGAGCGAGAATAACGCCTATTTCATCAGGATTCATCATTTCCTCTTACTCCAATAGGGGGCGTCCTATCCCTTGCCAGACACTCGTAGAGTGACACGAGCTGTATGCCCACCTCCTGCGCTTCTTTGAGCGAAACTGATTCATGTGATTCTTTCTGCAATATAGATTGCAGCAATACAATCTGCTCCTCACTCGGAGAGTAGAAGCCTGCGGCGACTTCCTGCGAATTGTTTGTACTGTTGCGATCCATATTACCCTCCGTAATACGTTAAAAAAGACGTTCCGAGGCTGGTACGTCTTAACAATTCGGCTAGATAATAGTTTTATTTATCCCAGGGTCGTCCTGGCTTTGGGCGCTCATCGAGTTCTTTTTTAGCTAGCTCTTTGAGCTGCTTGTCTCCAGTGCTTGCCAGCAGTTGAAGTATAAGCTCACTTAACGTAAGCCCATTTTTCTTTGCAACAACCTTTGCTCGTTCGCGCAGGTCGTCTGTGACACGAATTTGCATACTGACTATCTTTCTGGACATATGTCCTTATTTTAACATGTAATGCTATTTAATGGCCACAAGTCTCACATTTATGTGAATGGCTAACGATAGCCTGTAAGTCGCTGTCTGGTGTCTCATAAAGCGTGTCCGCTAGGTCGTAATACCAGCACGCACACACTTCCGCCATTGCTTCTTTTTCGAGTAATTCTCTGTCAATCATACCCCTCCTTTTTACCTGTAACTAGCCGAATTATTAATGTACAACCTCTATATAAATAGTATTACTAATTAAAATAAAAAGCAATACTAATTACCCAATATCTTGATGTATAATTTACCTACTGTGCATAGCAGGTAAATAGGTATTTATTAACAGATACAGAAGCTATACATTTACTCTCCCTTTATATATACTACGTATAGGAGAGAGAAGTAGTGATGGATGGAGATGTAAAAGGTCAAAAACTAACAGGTCAGCAGCAACGTGTCTTAAAGTTATTATTCAAGTTTCGATTTGTATCAGCAGGATTATTAGCAGATGTTATGGGTATTCATAGGGTCAGTGTCTATGAAGTATTAGAGCAATTAGTTAGTAAAAAGTTAGTGGCAAAAGTCTATGAGCCGAAGTTCCGTATTGATAGAAAGCCTGCCTATTATTACCTGAATAAAAGCGGCGTTACGGCCGTCCGCAAGCTCATGGATGTCAAAGAGTCTGTTGTACATGCCCTGTACAAGAATGATGAAATGACTGATGATTTCGTTAGTCATAGCATGAAGCTCATACAATGCTACACGGCTATTATCAAATACCTGCCTAAAGACTCGGCCGTGTTCTCAAAGACCGAGATCAACCGTTTCCGACAATTCCCCAAAAACCGTCCAGACCTCTACATACGCACACCAGACGGTAAAGAGGCTATCGTGGTCATTGCCGATGATAAGCCACCATATATAGTCCGCAAGCGCCTCGATGAAATTATCACGCATAGCGAAGATGAAAGCTGGGAGGGTGATAACTATCCCCATATATGTTTTGTCTTAAAAGATAGCGCCGCAAAGTTCAGCTTTCTCTATACCACAAACAAGAAGCTAGAGGGCATGGGCATGGATGAGGGTGAACTGCCGATACTCGCCTCAGCACTCACGGCATTCGACAAACCAGCCGCACATATCTGGTCTTCCCCCTTTAACCCGAAAAAACAGACTGCGCTTTTCGATTAGTTTACGGATATGAGGATAGCGTGACGATGACGCGTAAGCTTGCGTCGTGTCATGGTCACGCTTGTTTGGTCTATCACGAGCCTTTGTTGCCAGCGAGTGCGTCGGGTGTGTACGTTTTCTCCAAAGGAGAATACGTGCCGCCCGTCGTGCTGGATGGTGACTAACCATTCAATTATTAACCGATGTCGTACAAGAGGTACGTCCACGACATGATTCATTCTTGCACACGAGGGCTTCACTGCGGGACGCATGTGAAAGTTCGAGGGGGGTAAGTATGGAGCGTGTCGATTATCTTCGGCGCTTGACTGGACGGACGATGCAACTGGCCCGCAGGGCTGGTTACATGGTACGGCCAGTATGCCTGCTTGTGGTGTATACGTGCGCAGTTGACTGAGTAGTTTAGCGTCATACCCAGGACGGGAAACTATAGCCGCAGATAACTTATCAGTTTATCTTCGGTTATCTTGTTGCACTCTTCAATGCACTTGAACTCATACACCCGTTCCGCCATCGAACATTTGTTCGAAACCCTGACAGATACGGAGACGTGCTACGGCACGTCTTTTTTTGTTTGTCACGGAAAGTTTAACACCTTAGAAGTTGTCGGAGTCCCCTTTGTGTATGTCGCCAAGTGCTCTTTTACAACCCGAAGGCACCACCCTCAACGAGGATGAAGATACCAAGGCCAATCAGAACCAGCGGGAAGAGCACGTGCTCCCAGCGTTCAAGGATAGCGGCTATAGGCTTACGGGTGGCGACGTAACGGGCGACGAGCACCAGGCCGGCCACTAGTAGCAGGAAGACACCTGAGTAAGCGATAATGCCTACGGTCCCAACAGTGACGAAGATTGGCACGTAGACGCCGATGTTGTCGCCACCGTTGGCGAAAGTGACCGCAGCGACCGTCATTACGCTGATCGGCTTGCCGGTGGCCTGTTCGTCGTCATCGTCGTCATCTTTGCCACGCCAGGTCTTCCAAGCGGCTCGGAGCCCAAGGGCCAGGGGGATGAGGCCGAAGTAAGGGATGAAGCTCTCCGGTAGAAAGCTGCGGGCGCCTAGGGCCACGATGACCGCTGTAGCCAGGATGGCACCAAAGCCGAGGTATTGCCCGGCAATAATCTTGGCGGTTGTGCCGGAGCGGCCAGCGCCGCGGGCAAAGAACAGCGACAGCACGATGATATCGTCGATGTTGGTAGCAATGAACAAGCCGATGGCCTGGAGAATGAAGGCACCTAGCACGTCAGCCTTTCCCCAGCCGACGAAGAGTGGTGGTTAGGTCGACCCCTAAGTATGTGTATAGTCATATACCGATAATAGCATAAGTGCTGGCCGGTCGCGGCCATGTGCATTATACTTATGCTAGTCCAGTATTATACAGAAACCACATATTCATATTATTCATGCGCTTCGTCGCCCTGTAATGACCGGTATTGTCGTCGGCCTTAGCCTGGTACTGACGGCTACTGGCTCCCTGGCACAACCGGTCCTGGCTGACCGCTATGACGAACAGATTACTCAGCTGCGCCAGCAGGGCGTGCGGCAGCGCATATCCACGACGCCGGCCTGTGGTGGCGGCAGTCGCCAGCAAGAACCCGATAACGAGTCCCGTGGAGCGCGTCAGTAGCGACTTCTGTTTCATGGGGGCTCCTTTCCTGAGGCGACTTACCGTCGCCTCACGGCTAACGGTTAGTGCGTGGCCAGTGCAATCAGACGAACTTGTCGGGCAACATGCCCACCGGTGCTTATTCTCATTATCTCCCTGGGCCATTAAGTGCTCTATCAAACTTTCAACTCTTCTCTCACGATATTTTCAGCAATTTTCATGATGTCCTCCTAAATTTTAAAACGAGCCGTTTATCGTCATGCTCAGGACGGACTGCTTAGTTATGGCAGTCTACCTGGACAACCCATAATCTAGCGGTATCTTTCAAGTGCCATTCAAGCTGCTTCTGGCTCGTTATGGAATCTCCACTTTCACCGAAAAGCTGGCACGCATTAGCATGGTAGCCGCTCGCTCGACTGAACTGATATCGAGACAGGTAGTGTCCATCTACTTGCTGGAACTCTTCGTTAAATATCTGCTCGTCGCTATAGCTGTCTAGCATAATACGGATAGTTGCTATTGTTTGCTTGAACTCTGCAAGTTGACCTTGCATCGCATCCTGTACCATAGCTTGCGCTTTCTTGGTGCTTAGACGCATCGGTTTCCAGCAATCTTCCCACCGGCTATCGTCAGCTTCGGTGTGATACCAGTCAAACTCTCTCCATTCGATGAGATCCATCATTATGGAATCTGCCTGGCTATTCGCTTCTTCAGCGCTATCAGCTTCAACTATCAATCGTACTAAGTAATGCATATCTAAACTCCTTTAGGATTAAACTTTGTCGGGCAGTTTCAAAAGTCCTACCCAGGACTAAAAAACCGAGGAGCTAGTACTCCTCGGCTAACATGATGGTGAGAACTCGTCTACACCCCAGGTCTAGCGGATCGCACCCACTAGACAAGTCCTGTGTGTAGTAATCTATCTTCCAAGAAACTTTGTTACCGGCTACCGTAAACGAGCCAAAATCATGCTCGCCGTAGGGATCGTTGTCTTCCGTGAATTTGCTAAAGTCCTGCACGGCGACGAAGATTTCACTGATAGTCACTTCATCGAGCGACATGATGCCTCGTGTCGCCATGTAGTTCGCAGCATTACTGCGTGCCGCGTCATTCAACGCAGCAATCTTTGCTGATGTTTCGTTTGCTATTGTTTCGGTGTCCATAAGACCCTCCTTGCTTTATCGAGAGGACTTCCTGCCTCTCTGTCAAAAGGGCTCGGGATGAATCCGCAAGGGTCAAGGTGGAGCGCCCCTTGACGTTTACCAAGGGACGAACGACCTTGGGGCTCGCGGTTCACCCGTATACTGAAAAGACAGAGGGAGGAAGCCTTATACTTGACATAATTGGCCTTATTCAAACTGGTTATAAATATATTTTTATGCAGTAATACATAAATTATTATAAAAATGGTGTTAGAAAAATATCCTCTATAACAGACATATCAGTCAGAGGTATTGATGTATTAAATCTTCTTACAGAAAACGCCCTGAATACTCGAAGTGTTTAGCGCTTGATGCAACTGAGTGTACGAAATAGTTGGGTAGTGAATGGCTACAAATTAAGCTTGATTTTCATCGTAATCTAGGCCTAGATATAGTTGCTGAGCTTACATGGATCGTTTGAGAAACTACCGTGCCTGAGTCGTGCATGATGTAGTTGATTAAAAGATTTACAAGTATAGTATGTAGTGCTAATATTTAGGTATACTAAGTAAATATTATGAACTACGAACTTTTTCTTATATTCGAACGGATCATGCGATTATTAAGCACATTTGAAACAGACAGTCCTCAAATGCGAAGGCTGACGTCGAGAATGTGGTTACTTTTGAATTTTGTGAATGAAAATCAGTCGGTCACAGGTACGGACGTGGCTAGGAACTTTATGATTAAACACCCAACTGCGACCCAGCTCATCGATCGGGCTGTGAGGGAAGGCTATATCGAGAGAAAAACCAATGCGGATGACAGGAGAGTCCAATATCTTGCGGTTACAAAAATTGGTCAGAAGCAGAGGCTAATACTAGGAAGATTGTTTGATGAACGTGCGTCACGTGCGCTAAAGTATCTGTCCCGAGAGGAGCATCAACAGTTATTGATGCTGATGAATAAGATAGCTCGTAGTTTAGAGAGTGAAACAAGTAACAAAAGAGTATTGAATAATGAATAAAACCCTGAATACAATAGGCCTTGATTTAAAAGCGAGACTAGTCAACGCAAAGAATGCAGAAGAAGAAAAAGAAAGCGACCTAATTAATGTAGCGAGTGTGGGCAGTATCGTTGCGTTTGCGTATGAACAGTTAAGAAATTCAGCTGAATATACGCAAGAACACCTGCTCCGTCAACGAGCGATCCGTCGATTTCTACTTCGTAATATATCTTTGCGTACGAATCAAAAGATCGAGAAATCTCTTGCCGAAGAAATTATCATAGAGCTTACTCAGGCAGGCTACATAGAGAACAATACTGTTCCTCGCTCTTCTCTTTCGAAAATATCACAGTCACTCATCAAGCACTACGATAACTATTGGAGAATGAAGCCGCATACGCTTAAGGCCAATGCCGAGGAGTGGACGTTTGACCTCATGTCGGTTGAAATTGAGGCAATTATCGCTGACGATAAAAAACTACAAATATATCAGTATTTTGCTTACCAGCATTATAAAAAAGTAGTCGATCAAGAATCATACCGTCACCTCGGCGAGATTCAAAACTTCGATCTAAGTCTGTATATCGCAGTGCACAAAATATTACTGAAGTCTGACCTATCTACGATTCGATATGCTTTGCAACAGCTCTACCGATTGTCTGATGACAACATTCAAGCGTACATACATTTTCACGAGGGCATCACCCGGCTATTTTCATCTGATTTAACCAATCATTTATCACGGTCGATTGACCGTCACGGCGCACCGCTGAGGATCTTCAGGTCTATGCTGGAAGACCGCGACGAGCTACCAGAGCTTCTGGAAAAGAGCAGTCAGCTTACTTCTGCCTATAGAGCAAAAATATCGGAGAATTACAAACGGGCGGGAAAGCGCCTAAATAAAGCGTTGATAAAAAGCGTCATTTTTCTTTTGATCACAAAGTCGCTTATTGGTCTGTTGATTGAAATTCCATATGACCTTGCGGTTACCGGATCGATTATCGTCTTACCCTTGGTAATAAACCTCTTGGCACCGATTATATTTTTGTTAATTCAGAGGGTTACTATCAAAGTACCTAGCGATGCAAATACTGATGCGATCGTTGATTATATGGAGAATGCCTTGTATGAGGAAAAACAGAACAAACTATCAAACAAACATCATACAAAGAAATATAGTATCGGCTTTAGTATTTTTTACGCGTTGATGTTCATTATCGCGTTCGGTATTGTGTTGAGTCGGCTTATAGCCTTTGATTTTAACGTGGTGCAGATTGTACTATTCGTCATATTCTTTGCGACCGCTAATTTCCTAGGATTTAGGCTGACCGGAATTGTCCGTGAGTTAGAGTTGGTCACCGCAAACTCTGGTACTATTCAGCTCATCAGGGACTTTCTTTATATGCCTTTTATCGTTCTGGGGCGTTGGCTCTCGGAAGAGTATAAGAGAGTGAATATCGTCGCCCTGGTATTGGATACGGTTATAGAGTTACCCCTAAAGACGGTGCTGAAACTTGCACGCCAGTGGACAAAATTTCTCAATTACAAAAAAGACGAATTGTAACTCAATCTAGGTTCCTTGCTCGTTCGGACCCTGCCTGTACAGAAGAAACGAGGGGGGCGGTAGCCCGACATGCTTCATGAAGAACCAAACGACGGTCTTGCTAGTTACCGTACGATAAGTGCGTATATGATGTAACTAATACCAATGGGCAACAAAAGTGAACCTGCCACCATTGAAAGGGGCCTTATCGCTTCGTGGTTTGGATTGAGTTGATAAGTTTCGACATCTTCTTCAAGCTGTCTTCGAACGAAAAGAAGTAGATGCGTTCTCGTCCAGCTTTATAATGATGTATGATGCCTGCATCTTGCAGTATACCGAAATGATGCGAGACGGTCGGACGCGAGAGATTCATTCGTTCTGCCAGACTCTGGACGCTGAGTCTGCTATCTTCACTTATGATGAAGAGAATCTTCTGCCTGACGGCACTCCCAAGAGCATTGAATATTGGAAGACACTCCTCGAAATTGCCTTTTGGATCCATGCGTTGCCTATTCCTTGCCCTCTATTGAGATGCGCGGGATAATCTTGCCCAGCCATCGAGGCATATACCAGGCTTTGTGGCCCAATAATGACAGTATTGCTGGCCCCATGAGCATTCTTACGAGAAATGCATCTACGAGGATACCGAACGCCAGCCCGAATCCGACTTGCTTGATGATATCGTCACTACTGAACATGAAACCGCCAAAAACAGATACCATGATAATCGCCGCTGCGGTAACGACCTTGGCACCGAGTGAAAAACCGTCTTTGACTGATTGCTTGGCGTTTTTGCTATGCGTGTAAGACTCTCTGATGCTGGAGTTCATGAAGAACTCGTAGTCCATCGCGAGGCCAAAGAGGATACCAAGGCCAATAATTGGCAGGAAGCTAATAATGGGCGTCGGCTCAAATAAACCGAAAGCGCCCCACTGGAACGTCATAACGAGCGCCCCGAACATCGCTCCGACTGAAAGTATGAAGCCGACTGTCGCTTTGAGCGGTACGAGAATCGAGCGGAACGCTACCATCAGAATCAGAAAAGACAGACCAACGGTTATTCCGAGATATGGAGGAAGTGCTTCTAGCATCTTCTGGTCAATATCTGTCTGAATGGCGGTGGTTCCCGTTACCGAAAGTCGTACGTCGCTATCACGTAAAACAGTACTGTCGTTTCGTAGGTTCTTTATCAGGTCGACAGTCGCTTCGTCCGAAGGACCGCTGGTCGGGATAACCTGGATGAGCGCCTCACTGCCGCTTGAAGTAACCGAAGCCGGAATAGCGCGTGCGACGCCTGGTTGTGTAGCCAGTTGGGCAGCGATCTGTTGAGCCTTGCTATAGCTCGCTAACATGCGAGCCGCGCTGTCAGGATCCTTGGTTCCTTGACCGGCTAGTTGTTGAGCCGCCGGTGGCAGAGCCAGCTGGCCGGATAGGAGGGCTAGTTTGGTTTGTTCAACTTCTTGAGATGTCGGAGACTTTATGCCCTCGGCGAGCACGATCAGCGGCCCGTTGAATCCTTCACCGAATCCACGACTAAGGATGTCGTAGGCCTTTTTCTGGGTTGTGTCGGAGGCTGCATATTCATCGGTCGGCAATCCGAGGCGAAGGTCAGTTAACGGATAGCTGAGGCCCGCTAGTAGCACAACTACCAGCGCGATAACTGGCAATGGTTTACGAGCAATAAAACCACCCACCTTATACCAGGCTGACGTGTGGCTGACATGCAGCTCATGGTGTACTTTCGATGCATGATACGCGGCCCGCTGTTTTTTAGAAAGAATAC